>JAZSLH010000075.1:0-6238 GCA_045535275.1 Acutalibacteraceae bacterium | reverse complement strand
ATGCTTTGCAAAAATGAAGGAAGAAGAAGCACAGGCTGAATAAATATAAAGACCATCTACAGATGGTCTTTATATTTTTAATATAGACTTTAAATTTTAACGAAAAAGTGGTAGAATAATTCATAGTTTGTTAACAGATTTGTATTAAAATGGTTAAGTAAAGGCAAAAATTCTCTCTATAAAATCAGGTTTGGATTGGTCGTTTTTGCTTATAAACAGTTGAGGTACTTTAAAAATGAAAAATATTAAGGTTTTAGTTGTTGATGATGACGCGAATATTTGCGAGTTATTAAGGCTCTATCTTGAAAAGGAAGGCTTTTTTGTCTTTACTTGCGGGGATGGTGTTACTGCTGTAGAACTTGAGATGAAACAGAAGCCTGATATTATTTTACTTGATATTATGTTGCCCGGTTTTGACGGTTGGCAGGTTTGTCGCGAAATCAGAAAAAATTCTAATGTACCTATTATTATGGTTACAGCAAAAAATGAAACCTTTGATAAGATTCTCGGGCTTGAACTTGGAGCAGATGATTATATCTCTAAACCGTTTGATACAAAAGAAGTTGTTGCCAGAGTTAAAGCAGTACTCAGAAGAACTTCGGGTGACAATCAGAAAAAAAGCGATGAAGTTCGGTTTGATAAATTAGTTATCAATATATCGAATTATGAACTTATTGTTGATGGTCAAATTATTGATACGCCCCCGAAAGAACTTGAGCTTATTTACCACTTGGCAAGTAATCCAAACAGAGTTTATACACGAGACCAACTGCTCGACGAGGTCTGGGGTTTTGAATATTACGGTGACTCCAGAACGGTCGACGTACACGTTAAACGACTTCGTGAAAAACTTGAGGGAGTATCTGATAAGTGGTCGCTTAAAACCGTTTGGGGCGTTGGTTATAAGTTTGATATAAAATAACAATTATGAAACTTAAAATTTTTAAAAAACTGTTTTTAACAACATCGGGTGTGCTTGTTATTACTTTGACGTTATTATTTGTTTTAATGTCAATCACAATAAGCGACAAGTTTGCACAAGATAAATACAGTGTACTTAATAATAGTTGCGATGTGATGTCCGATGCTTTAGTTAATGACACGGACATAATTTCTGAGTCTGAAGAATCGATAATCAGGTCAATTGCAAGAGTCAATAATATTGATATTTTTGTTGCCGACGGGTATGGACGTATAATTCTTTGCGGTTGTAGTGATTTTGCAACAAATCATAGTTGTCATCACACCAATTCTATTCTCAGTCATAAATTTCTTAAACAAATTTCTAATGAAACTAAGATTGAACTATCAAGCATTGATAAGATGTATGACAGTATGAATTATACTGCAACAAAGAAGGTTAATTTAGGTTCAGGCAATAAAGCGTTTATTGTAGCCGTTTCTGATGTTATGAAAGCGGCTGACATTCTTAAATTGATGTTTGGTATGTATGCTTTATCAGCAATACTGCCTATTATATTTATGTTCGTTGCTGAATACAGTATAGTTTACAGAATCATACGACCGCTTAAATATATGTCCTCAACTGCAAAATCAATTGCACAAGGTGACTTTTCTAAACGGGTGCCGGTTATGAGCAATGATGAGATAGGCGAATTATCTGTTCTGTTCAATCAGATGACCGACTCGCTGTCGAGGACTGAAAAAACGAGTAAGAGTTTTGTTGCTAATGTGTCCCACGAACTTAAAACGCCAATGACCACAATAAGCGGTTTTATTGATGGAATTATTGACGGGACGATTAGTGATAGTAAAAGAGATTATTATCTAAAGATAATTTCTGATGAAGTTAAAAGACTTTCGCGTTTGGTTCATTCAATGTTAAGTCTTTCAAAACTTGAATCGGGAGAAAATCAGATAAATTATTCTTCGTTCAGGCTATCTGATACCATAATTACCGTAGTAATGTCAATGGAGAAAAATATCACTGATAGAAATATTGATATTATTGGACTTGACACACTCTCAGAAACGGAAATGTTTGGTGATTGTGACCTTATCCATCAAGTAGTATATAATCTAACAGATAATGCCGTTAAATTTGCCGAGGATAACGGAAAAATTGAATTCTTCCTTCATAGAATTGATAACAATTTAGAATTTAAAATTATAAATTCAGGGGAAGGAATACCTGATAAAGACATACCTCATATTTTTGAACGGTTCTATAAAATTGACAAGTCACGTTCAAAAAATAAGAACAGTTTGGGACTTGGACTGTATATATGTAAAACTATTGTTGAACTTCATAACGGTACTATAACGGTAGTTAGCAAGAAAGATGAATATACCGAATTCACTGTAGTGTTGCCAATAAATAATGAAAAACGGAGATAGATATGAGTGATAATTTAGAGAATCTTTCAAGTGAGGAAATTCTTGAACAGCAGTATGCTGCCCAAAAAATTACAATTCCCGAGCATACTATTACGAAAAAATCGGTTAAAAATAAGGGAATAAGAGTATTTTGTATTGCATTGACAGCCGTATTTTTACTTAGTGTGTTTTGTTTTATAGGATATTTTATAGGCAGATTAAGTAAGAGTGACGAGGGAAGTTTTGTGCCAGAGGGCATTACTTTACACAATAAGCCTACTGATTCTAGCGGATATTCTGCGTTACAAATATACGAAAATGTTTCTGAATCTGTTGTTGGAATTCTTATTTACAATGATGATGGGTTAACCGGAGAAGCATCCGGTGTTGTATACTCTGAAGACGGACTTATTTTGACAAATGACCACATTTATTCGTCTATTCCGTCTGCTAAATTCAAGGTTTTTCTTAATGACGGAACGGAATATGATGCTTATTATCTTGCGGGTGATACCAGAAGCGACCTTTCAGTTTTAAAAATTGATGTAGATGTAAAACTAAAGGTTTCTCAGTTTGGAAATTCCGAAGAAACTAAAACAGGTGAGTCGGTTTGCGTTATAGGGCGTCCTAACGGATATAGTTCAAGTTCGACGCTTACCCTCGGAATTGTTTCTTCTCCTAAGGTAAGAATGTCTGTAACATCAAGTTATTCTTCGAACTTCATTCAGACCGATGCAGCGATAAACCCCGGAAATTCAGGCGGTGCTCTTGTAAATTCATACGGTCAAATTATCGGTATCACATCTTGTAAAATAGTCTCAGCCAACTATGAAGGTGTTGGTTATGCAATACCTACCAAAACTGTTCAGAAAGTTGCTGACTCTCTTATTACAAACGGAAATGTTAAAAATCGTGCAAAACTTGGTATTTCGTATTATGCTTTGAATAGCGCAGAGGCTGAAATCAACGGACTATCTTCTTGCGGTCTGCTTGTAGATGAAGTTTTGATAGAAAGCGGATTGTTTTCAAAGGTTGAACGAGGCGATATTATTACCCACATTAACGGCATTAAGATTACTGAGGACGCTGTCATGTTGGATATGTTGGAAGAATCTTTGCCCGGTGACACGGTTCAGTTAACGGTTATTAAGAGTTCCGGTAAAACCGAATCGATAACCGCTAGATTGCTCAGTGACGAAGGCTCCTCAAGTTATGTAATTGCAAAAGGTAAAATTAAATAACTAAAAGAACTTGCACTTAACTGTGCAAGTTCTTTTTTTCGACTGTATGTTTCGACACTATGTTTTTATCATTTGATTTATAATAGAGTTCAGGTGATAATATGGTCATATATATTGACACTTTAATTTTTACCAATGTAATTATAGATTACTTGTTGCTATGTACTACTTCACTAATTGTTAAGAAAAACTATTCGGTTATAAGACTCTTAATATCTGCTTTTATCGGTGGAATTTCCTCGTTGTACATATTAGTAGAAAGTTTCTCAATAATCATTGACATACTCTTTAAAATAATCGTAGGCGCTGTTATGATTGTTGTTGCAAACGGGATTAAAAAAGGTATAATATTGTCCTTTTCTGTTTTTCTGGGTCTTTCGTTTATGTTGAACGGCAGCGTAATCTTCTTAAGCAACCTAATTAATTCGAATGTGTTTTATAGCGATAATTTTATAAATTATCTGAATATTTCGCCGATTTTACTTATTATTTTAACGGCAATTATTTATTTTTGTATTAAAATTGTACAGAGAATATTTATTAGAAAAACAAACGTTAAAACTGCAAAGTTATCAATAAAAATAGGCGAATTTATATTATCCTATATAGCCCTTATCGACTCGGGAAACACCTTAACCGACCCTTTTGGAAACGGACAAATTTATATTTTGAGTTGTGATGAATTCTCGAAAATTACAAGTCTGCTTGACGCTTCTGAACTTTTAAAAAGAAGTAGGGTAATTCCCGTTAAGACGATTTCTAGTCAGTGCCTTTTGGATGCTTTAAGGTGTGACAGCAGTAAAATTACTGTAAATTCAGATGTTTTTGAATATAATAATCCAATCATTGCTTCGTCTACCGAGCAAATTGAGAACGACTTTAAGGCAATAATTCCGATTAGTTCAATTGAGCGTATTTCAGATTAGTAAGGAGATAATTATGAAGTTAGTAAACTTATTAAATTCATTAAAACTTAGAGTTTTATCGCTTTTTATAAAACGAAACACAATATACTACATAAATGGTGCTGAAAAACTTCCGCCTCCGCTTTCGGCAAAGGAAGAAGCGCAAATTCTTATAGGATATGACGGCACAGACAAAAAAGTAAGAGATATCCTAATAACCCATAATTTGCGGCTTGTTGTCTACATTGCAAAGAAATTTGAAGCAGGAAATTCTAATATTGAAGATATGATTTCTATAGGCACTATAGGACTCATTAAGGCCGTAAACACGTTCAGACCCGATAAAAATATCAAACTTGCTACCTATGCATCTAGATGTATTGAAAATGAAATTTTAATGTACTTAAGAAAGTTCTCATCAACCAGAAATGAAGTCTCAATTGATGAGCCTTTAAATGTAGATTGGGACGGTAATGAACTTCTTTTGTCGGATGTGCTCGGAAGCGACCCCAATGAAATTTCGTCACTTATTGAAAGCGAATCAGAAAAACAAATGCTCTGTGAACTTATAGACAGACTTTGTGAGAGGGAACAGATTATTATGAGACTTCGTTTTGGGCTTGACGGCACACAAGAAATGACCCAAAAAGATGTTGCCGATTATTTGGGAATATCACAATCATATATATCGAGGCTTGAAAAAAGAATAATTTTAAAACTAAAAAATGAAATTGAAGCGATGGTATAATAAAACCCCGTTCCGAAACTGCGGAACGGGGTTTATTATATAAACGCTAATAAAGATTGCCCTTTTCGAGTCTCTATTATAAATAAAGAAGACCTCAAACTTTCGTTTGAGGTCTTGGCGGAGAAGAGGAGACTCGAACTCCTGCGCCGGTTACCCGACCTACGCCCTTAGCAGGGGCGCCTCGTCACCAACTTGAGTACTTCTCCTTGTTGTAACTTAAAATATTTAAGTATTTAATTAAATGGCGGAGGGAAAGGGATTCGAACCCTTGTGGGGTTGCCCCCAAACGGTTTTCAAGACCGCCTCGTTATGACCACTTCGATATCCCTCCAAATGCGACTTTGAAATTATATCATACAAAACATTTGATGTCAATAATGTTTTTAAAATTTCCTGTCACAAAAATTTAAGCAAAGGCGAAAATCCTCCCTTTAAAATCAGGTTCGGATTGTTCGTGTTTGCTTAACCTACTTTGACGGATGACGATAGAGTTTTACATCTTGCCAGAGTTTGTCAAAATACGACCTTATTTCAGGTTTCATATCGTGAAAATATTCAACCTTTGGAATATTTGATTCTTCTGGATACAGTATCTCGTTACCAATAAGAGAATATTCGGGATTGGTTGTAACCGATGTATTAGGTGACGCATAGTAAATAAATTCAGCGTTTGCAAGAGCAATTTCAGGCTCCAACAGGTAGTTGATAAATAACATAGCCGCTTCATAATTTTCAGCACATTTTGGAATACAAAGTGAATCTACAAATATATTTGTTCCTTCTTTTGGATAAACAAAGGCAAGGTCTTCGTTTACATCTGCCATACTCAGAAAATCTCCGGCATAATAGGGTGCAATAGCGGCAGAACCCGACTCCATTTTATTATAAACTTCGTCCATTACATAAGCCTGAAGCACCGATTTTTGCTCCTTAAGAAGTTTAGCGGCACTATCCCAGTCAGCAGTGTTTTCTGTGTTGATATCCTGTCCTAAATAAAACTGCGCAAT
>JAZSLH010000019.1:0-9304 GCA_045535275.1 Acutalibacteraceae bacterium | reverse complement strand
GACCAGAATCAGACCTTAAAGGCAATTAAAGAAGCAGAAGCCTATAACGGACCTTCTCTTATCATTGGTTACGCTCCTTGCGAAATGCACGCAATTAAGGGCGGAATGGTTAACTGCCAGAAAGAAATGAAAAAGGCTGTTGACTGCGGATACTGGAATATGTTCCGCTTCAACCCTGCTCTTAAGGCAGAGGGCAAGAATCCTCTTACCATTGACAGCAAACCTGCTACTGCCGACTATAAAGAGTTTATTCTCGGCGAAGCCCGTTACGCTTCACTTACCCGTTCCTTCCCCGAACGTGCTGAAGAACTCTTCGACAAGGCTGCTGCTACCGCTAAAGAGTCACGCGCTCACCTTGAAAAACTTTCTGAACTTTACGGCAAATAGTAAAACAATAAAAACCGCTACTGCTTTTCGCAGTAGCGGTTTTCTTTTTTATTTTAAATTTCCTTGTTTAAATCGATAAAGTATGGTATACTGTATTTATGATTTATTAGTAAACCCGACTATACTTATGTTGAGGAAATTTTATGTTTGAACTTTTTTTAAATTGGCTTGAGAGAATTGGAGATTTGATTATTCAGGTCTGCGCCGTTCTTTATGGGATTTATGAAGATATTGTCTTTTTTGCGGACGGTATTTTCAACGGAACGCTAATCTCTATTCCTATTGGACAGGGAAAAACCCTTGAACTTTCGTTTCTTGTAGTTTTGCTTATTACAATAGGAATATACTTTACCGTACGAACAAAAGGTATCCAGATAAGACACATTGGGTCTATGATAAGGGTTGCAACCGAGAAAAAAGAAAAAACCGACAAGCGAGCCCTTTCGGGTTGGCAGGCACTTATCGTTTCAACCGCAACCAGAGTTGGAATGGGAAATCTTGCGGGTGTTGTTGCGGCAATTACGGTTGGCGGAGCAGGTGCTGTTTTCTGGATGTGGATAACCGCCCTTTTAGGCTCTGCTTCGGCTTTTGTAGAGGCGACCCTTGCACAAAAATATAAACAGCCTGACCCCCTTTACGGCGGTTTTAGAGGCGGGCCCGCCTATTACATACACGCCTTTATGGAAAAGGTTGGTAAAAGAAAACTTGAAAAATCGGTTATTGCCGTTCTTTTTGCAATATCAGGTCTGCTTTGCTGGTGCGGAATAAGTCAGGTTGTCGGTAACTCGGTAACCGAAGCCGTTTACAACCAATTCGAAATTAAACCCATTTATACAATTATTGTACTTGTTGGTATTGCGGCCGTGGTTGTGCTTCGAAAGAACGCAACCGTTAAGGTTCTTGATATAATTGTTCCTATAATGGCGGGTTGTTTCTTCCTTATCACTTTATTTATTATTTTCAAGAATATTGCAAGTCTTCCCGACGTCTTTGTCCGCATTTTCTCCGAAGCATTTGGTATAAAAGAAATGGTTGGAGGCGGACTTGGCGCCGTAATTGTTCAGGGAATTAAACGAGGCCTTTTCTCTAACGAGGCAGGTTCAGGCTCTGCCCCTTGTGCCGCTGCTGCCGCAGATTCGGATAACCCCGCAAAAACAGGTCTTATGCAGTCGCTTGGCGTATTTATTGACACCCTCATTATTTGCAGTTGCACCGCTTTCATAATGCTTTTAGTCCCCGCTGAAATTGTTGGTGATTTAGGCGGAATGGCACTGCTTCAGGCGGCTATGAATTATCATCTCGGTGCTTTTGGCTCGGTCTTCGTAACAATTATTCTCTGGCTCTTTGCCTTTTCAACCTTTGTGGGCGTTCTTTTCTACGCCCGTTCAAATGTGGCTTATATCTTCGGCGACAAGATGAAATATCAGACAATTTATAAAATAGTTGCTCTTTGTATGTTGTTTATAGGCGGACTCGGTTCTTATACGGCGGTTTGGGCTATGAGTGACGTTGGAATTGCACTTATGACGGTATTTAATGTTATTGCTATTGTTCCTATGTGTAAAGAGTCTTTAGTAATGCTTAAAGATTACGAAAAGTCCTGTAAGTTAAAAGATAAAGACGATATTTAGAACAAAACGCTTTTGGAAAATTCCAAAAGCGTTTTTTTGTTGACTTTTTTTGAGGGCATGTTATAATAATATATGAACAACTGTTCATATATTATGGAGGGAAAGGTATGGAAGAACGAACTTGCTACCATAAGGAACACGAGGCGGTGGTTGAAAGTACACGAAGCCTTATGCCAAAGGAGGAACTTCTCTATGATTTGGCAGAACTTTACAAGGTTTTCGGGGACACTACACGGATTAAAATTCTTTTTGCTCTTTACGAAAGCGAAATGTGTGTTTGCGGTATTGCCGAACTTCTTAATATGACACAAAGCGCTATTTCGCACCAACTCAGAGTTCTTAAAAACAACCGACTTGTAAAATTCAGAAAAGAAGGTAAAACTGTTTTTTACTCCCTTAACGACGACCATATTTTTAAGATTTTAAATCAGGGTCTTGAACACATTACAGAATAGAGGAAAACTGATGAAACGCTCTTATAAAATTGAAAATCTTGACTGTGCCCACTGCGCAGGAAAGATGGAAACCGCAATTAACAAAATTCCGGGCGTTAAACACGCAACCGTTAGTTTTATGCTTGCACGGCTTACCATTGATGCAGATGATGAAAATTTTGAACAGATAATGAGCGAGGTGGAAAAAGCCGTTACAGGCGTAAATCTCACCTGCAAGGTTAAGAGGTAGTTATGAATAAAAGACAACACTTAATCTTAACTCGGATACTTTGCTCTGCTGCTATGCTTTTTGCAGGATTTGCCTTGAGTTTCTTTGAGCATACGGCTTTTTTATCGCTCTATTTTTATATTGCCGCCGCTATTACTGTTGGTTTAGATGTTTTAATTTCGGCGGTTAACGGAATTATTCACGGACATATGCTTGACGAAAACTTTCTTATGACGGTTGGCAGTATTTGTGCCTTTATTCTTGGCGAATATGCAGAGGGGACTTTTATTCTTCTCTTCTACCAAACAGGAGAACTTTTTCAGGCTATTGCCGTTGGAAAAACGAGAAAATCTATTTCTGACCTTATGGATATACGGCCCGACTTTGCCCGACTCTTCAAGGAAGATTACTCGTTAGAAGTTGACCCGTACGAAGTGAGTATTGGTGACATAATAGTTGTAGAGCCGGGAGATAAAGTTCCTCTGGACGGAATTATTATTGAAGGCGAAAGCAGTATTGACACCTCCTCTCTTACGGGCGAGTCAGTACCCGTAACCCTTTCGGTCGGCCACAATATTTTAAGCGGAAGCGTTAACCTTACTTCCCCGCTAAAAATTCGGGTTTTAAAGGAATTTGATGAATCAACCGTTTCAAAAATTCTTGGCCTTGCGGAAAATGCCTCGACAAGAAAATCCAAGGCGGAGAAATTTGTTACCTCCTTCGCAAAATATTACACACCTATTGTCGTTATAGCGGCACTTATTATTGCCGCTATTCCGCCAATTTTCTTCGGAGATTTAAGCGCGTGGATTCTTCGCGCGGTAATGTTTATAGTTATTTCCTGTCCATGTGCTCTTGTAGTTTCAGTTCCTCTCGCTTTCTTTGGGGCTTTAGGCGGAGCCTCAAGAGAAGGTATTCTTGTTAAGGGAAGCAACTTTCTTGAAATTCTAGCGTCGGTAGAGACAGTAATATTTGATAAAACCGGTACACTTACCAAAGGCAATTTTGCCGTTGGTGAAATTCAGACTGCAAAAGGTGTAACAAAGGAAGAAATTCTAGAAGTTGCGGCAATTTGTGAAAGCCACTCCCCCCACCCGATTGCAAAAGCAGTTAAAGAAGCCTATAATAAAGAAACTACTTTTAACGGAAAATATGAAATGGTAGCGGGCAAGGGCGTCAGATGTTCAAAAGAAGACACAGTTTTTCTTGTTGGAAACGAGAGTTTTATGACAGAAAACGGATTTACGCCTTTTGAAGTTGAATCTCATAAAACGGCAGTTCATGTTGCAAACGAAAAATATCTTGGCTATATTCTTATAAGTGACGAAATTAAACCCTCAGCAAAAAAGGCAATAGAGAGTCTTAAAAAAGTTGGAATTAAAAACATTGTCATGCTTACAGGTGACCGAGCCTCTACTGCAGAAAGTGTTGCTCATACCCTTAATATAGACAAATTCTACTTTGAACTTTTACCGGCAGACAAGGTTGCGATAACCGAAAAATTGATTGAAAACTCTTCCAAAAAGGTTGCTTTTGTTGGGGACGGGGTAAACGACGCTCCCGTTCTTGCAAGAAGTGATGTTGGAATTGCAATGGGAGCGCTTGGAAGCGATGCAGCAATTGAAGCCTCGGACATTGTTATTATGAATGACGATTTAATTCTTCTTTCAAAAGCGGTTAAAATTGCCCACAGGGCGCTTAGAATTTCTAAACAGAATATTTTCCTTGCCCTTGCAGTTAAGTTCTCGGTGCTGATTTTAAGCGTTATTGGGCTTTCTAATATCTGGCTTGCGGTGTTTGCCGATGTAGGTGTTCTTATTATAGCAATTTTAAACTCTTTAAGAACGCTTAGAAAAATAAAATAAAATAAAAGGCACCCCTGAAATTCAAACTTCAAGGGTGCATATTTTTTGACCTTTTTATTATTGATTAGTAGTTTTCACATCTTACTTCAAAGAAAGCCTTGGGATGAGCACAAACGGGACAAATTTCGGGGGCTTTTTTGCCGATTACAAGGTGACCGCAGTTGCGACATTCCCACATAGTTTCTTCGCTCTTCTCGAACACTTTCTGCATTTCTACATTATTAAGAAGCGCACGGTATCTTTCCTCGTGAGACTTTTCAATTAAGGCTACCTTGCGGAACTGCTCGGCAAGGTCGAAAAAGCCTTCGGCTTCAGCATCTTTAGCAAAACCGTCATACATATCGGTCCACTCATAGTTTTCTCCTTCAGCAGCAGCCAAAAGGTTCTTTGCAGTATCTCCAAGTTCTCCTAAAGCCTTGAACCAGAGTTTTGCGTGTTCTTTCTCATTATTAGCAGTTTTCTCGAAAATTTCGGCAATTTGCTGATAGCCTTCCTTTTTTGCAACAGATGCAAAATAGGTGTACTTGTTTCTTGCCTGAGACTCTCCTGCAAAAGCAGCCATAAGATTTGCTTCGGTTTTTGTTCCCTTTAAATCCATAATTTTCTCTCCTTTTAAAAAATAGTGTTTTTACTATTATTACTAAAATTATTCTCACACAAAAATTACATTATATACCTAAATAATTAGAGTTCCATATACTTATCGTATAATTCTTTGCCAAGCATTTCAAGATAAACTTCGCTATACCCGGATTTCGCGCCTGATACATCTTCGGGATAGGTCAGAATCAGATAATCTACACCAAAAAGTCTTGCTCTGACTTTGCTATCCTTAAATCCCGACCTTTCATAAAAAGAAACTCTTCGCTTACGGGTTTGTTGTTCAATAGGGTCGTTTGTCGAGTTAGCATTTTCACACTCGATTAAAATAGTCTTATCTTTTGCCGTTTCTTTTAAAAAGTTAAGGGTTTTTGTTCCTATTCCCTGTCCCCTAAAGCCGGGGTTTACCGCGAGATAGTCGACAAGGGCATAGCCGTTTTTAACGCACAGTCCAAAATAAGAAAGCACCTCGCCGCACTCATTAAAAAGGGCGTAATAGGTGCAAAGACCGTCGTCCACCATTTTAAGAAGAGACTTAAGGGGCTTAAGTTCGTCCGGCGGGAAGTCAAAAACCATATAGGTATTATAAACATATTCAATCTGTCTTTTAGCGAGAATTGAAAACATTTTTAACCACGTCCATTTTTTATTATAACATACATCAAATTCATAGTCAATAGATTAAAAAATTATTTATTTTTCACAAAAATTATTCACAAAACGCTTGACAAATTGTTATTTATGTGTTATATTAAAGACACAGAAGAGAAGAATATTAAGAAAAAACTTGGAAAGGAAAGGACTGATACCCGATGAAAAGGGAAACTGAACCTCAAATGAGTGTGAAAATTTAAGAGGAAAGGTGTGAGTCCAAAGAATTAAGTAGTTTTAACTTCGACCTTTCGGATTGGTATAAATCCGAGTTTGATAAGTTTATAAACCATTAAGTATATAAAAAATAAGTGTAAAGGCGTGAGTCCAAAAGTTTAAATAACATTATCTTACCAAAATATTTTTATTAGGTGAATCCAATGTTCAAACTCTCTCGAATTTTAAAATAAACGAAAGGATTCGGACCAATGACTTAATTTTATAGCCTCTGTCAAGTCGACAGAGGCTTTTTTTGTTGCAAAACATTTCAGATTGGTTATAATAATTAGGGTGGTACGATTGAATATTCTTGTTATTTTTACGGGCGGAACTATTGGAAGCAAAATTGCAAACGGTAAAATTTCTCCCGACCGACAGACTAAATACACTCTTATAGAAAATTACCTTCAAGGCTCAAAAGATGATGTGACTTTTGATTATAATGAGCCTTATTTTATTCTTAGCGAAAATTTGTCGGCAGAAAAGCTGAATATTTTAATTAGCATTATAAAAGAAAACATAAATAAAGAGTATGACGGAATTATTGTTACCCACGGGACCGATTCATTACAGTTTTCTGCCGCTGCGGTTTCATACGCTGTGGGCAGGTGTGAGTTGCCTATACTATTTGTTAGTTCAAACTTCCCGCTTGAAGACAAGCGTTCAAACGGAAGTGAAAATTTTAAATTTGCGGTAGAATTTATTAAACAAAAAATATCCGACGGCGTTTTTATCGTCTATAAAAACGAGGGCGAGGAGGCTAAGTTCCACAACCCACTTGAAGCGACCGCTTTTGGCGAGGCAGACGACCGCCTTGAAACTATCTCACGAAATCACTTTGCTAAGGTCCAAAACGGAAAAATCAAACTTTTACGAAAGCCAAGTTTTTGTGATAAAGCAAAAGGTTTTATTCTTTTGGAACAAAGCGATATTTTAGTTATTACGGCTATGCCGGGAGATAGTTTCGCCTACTGCCTAAACGATATAAAAGCGGTTATCTTAAGGCCTTATCACTCGGGAACTCTTAACACCGATAGTCCGAGTTTTATCGAGTTTTGCAAACAAGCCAAAAAGTTAAATATTCCGGTTTTTGCCGTATGCTCTGCGGAAGGAATCACCTACGAAACGGTTGACCGTTATAAAAATCTTGATATTATTTCTCTTCCTAAAATCCCCTTTTCTGCGGCTTATATGAGGCTCTGGATTGCGGTTAGTAAAAATGAAAATTTGAAGAAATTGTTTTAAATAATAAAAAACCTCCTGCAAAAAATAATTGCGGGAGGTTTTTGTATGAAAAACACAAAAAATTTAAAAGACAAAAGTACACCGTCATCTAACGATTATTCCAAACATCCAAACAATTCTTTTGAACTTATAAACAAGTACGGAAGATGCAATGTGCAAGCCACAGCAGACACTGACAATCCTTTTCCGCATATTGCACAAGGACTTCCAAACGAAAGATTCAGAAGAAAAAGGCAGGAAGAAAAGAAAACCAGGGAAGATGCTTTTTAAGGGCATATTCCCCTACATATTTTGTTTTATGTGTTTAAGCAAGGCTGTACAGCCCTCTAAAATATCGTTATAGGCGGTTGAAAAATCGCCTGTATACCAAGGGTCAGAAACTGAAGTGTCTTTACCCGTAAAAGACATAAGCAGTTTTATTCTTCCATCATTCTCCCCTCTTGTTATTCTTAAAATGTTTCTCATATTGCTACTATCCATAACAAGAATATAATCGTTACTTAAATAATCTTCATATTCAAAATGGACCGCCCTTTTTAATGAACAAGGTATTCCGTTTTTAGCAAGAATTTCCTTTACAGGCGTATATATGGGGTTGCCTATTTCTTCAAAACTTACTGCCGACGAGGAAACTTCAAAGCGGTCGGACAAGTTTTCTTCACTAATTAGTTTTTTAAAAACGAATTCTGCCATTGGACTTCTGCAAATATTGCCGTGGCAGACGAACATTACTCTTATTTTTTCCATTTTATACCTCATAAGATAACAGTACTAAAATTATTATAATAGGAAAATAAATGCAAGTCAATCTGATATAGTTCATATAATTATTTTACAACGAGTCTTCTTGGAGGGGTAATATGGAAAAACTTACTGTTGCGGTTGCTCAGATGGCGTCATCAAATATAAAAAGCGAAAATTATGAGAAGGCAAAAAAATTCGTTATAGAAGCAAAACAAAAGGGTGCCCAAATTATTGTTTTCCCCGAAAACTTTAACTATTTAGGAGAATATAACCCCGATATACGCGAAAAAATTCCCGACGGCGACAATTGTAAAATAATGTCCGATTTAGCAAAGCAAAACAGCATTTGGATTTTGGCTGGGGCAATAAAAGAAATCAGTGATGACGGTTTTAAGGGATATAACACATCTTTACTGTTATCCCCTGAAGGAACCATAAAGGCGAAATACCGCAAACTTCATTTATGTGATATGCAGTCGGAACCTTACACACTCACAACCGAATCCAATACTGTGATTCCGGGAGAAGAGATTATAGTTACCCAAACAAATATAGGGAAAATCGGATTATCAATATGTTATGACCTGCGTTTTCCGGAACTGTTTCGTCTGCTTACCCTAAAAGGTGCTCAAATAATATGTTTGCCCGCCTGTTTTGGAATTACAACAGGCTCTGCTCACTGGGAAGTTTTGATAAGAAGCGTTGCCATTTCGGGAAGTTGTTACGTCCTTGCTTCAAACCAATGCTCAACTGCCTCAAACGGTGAAATTTATTGGGGAAATTCAATGATAGTTGACCCCTTTGGAACGGTTATTGCCCGTGCTGACCAAGAAAGAGAACAACTGCTTATAGGTAATATTGATTTAGACTACGCGAATACCCTTAAAAACAGACTTGGAAGCCTTACAAACCGAAGGGATGATGTTTATAGGCTTGAAAAAATTTAACTAAAAAAACAGTGCCCCGTACTGTTTTCCTTTACGGTAAACCCTCTCGGGTTCGACTCTCTCATTGTTCTCTAAAACAAAAAAGCCACACCTTACGGTATGGCTTTCTTGTTTGGCAGAGCGGATGCAGTTAAATCCGAACTTAAATCTGAGTTTTCAATTTCACTCAGACTGACGGTTTCAGAGCCGTCCTTATAGTTAAAAGTTATCGCCATTTTATCATCATACAGATAAATCGTGTTGATAAAGCTATCAATCAGTCTGCGCTTATGATCTAAACGGCGAGTATTGTATTTGCGAAAACGGTGGAACCAAAAGAGTATTTGGTCTTTTGTAAGCAACGGCTTTGACA
>JAZSLH010000017.1:0-2543 GCA_045535275.1 Acutalibacteraceae bacterium | reverse complement strand
TAAACAAAATTCCAACAAAACAACACTTGTTTTGTTAGAGTTGTCATTGCCTAAGTATCCGATTTTTTCAAGTTCCAAATCCGCTTTTTTAAGTTGTTCTTCTGTGCCATCAGCATCAATAAACAATATGTGAGAATCAATAGCTTTATTATAATTGACTCGGGTTATATTGATTCCCAACATGGAAAAACACTCACTGGCTTTTAAAAAAGCGCCGATGTGGTCAGGCATAGATGTTATATAGTTTTTTTTCATATTAATCGTCCTTAAAAAAGAAAAAGTTTTATTATTTAAGACTTATTATATCACATTAGTTGCAAAACACAATAAAAAATACGCCCGAATTACTTCGGGCGGATAATTTATTTATGAAACTTTAATTATTTCATATCCTTTATAGCGGCCTGTGGTGCTATCAGCAAAAGAGGGAAATTACAATTTATGAATTTAAACTAGTTTTTGATATTATATTCTCAAAGCAACTGGGATATGGTTCTTTTTTTAAAAGATATCTAGTTCTGTCAATAGTTATTACATCTAATCCCTCTTTTATTATGGTTCCGTCTGAATATTCGATTTTTACGTAACGAGTATTTGTGCCATCTAATACATCTTCATCAGTAGCCTCTCTATCTATCGTAAAAGAATCCAACCAATTTATGATTTCGGTCATATATTCCGTAGGGACTTTACTTCCTTTACCTCCACCGTAATAGGCATAAAAAGTAATGCTTGTAATATTTTCAGTAACAAAAACGGAGGGGTATGTGTCAAACAGCGTATCGTAAGTTTCTGAGTTTTTAGTGGATGAAGTTTTGTCAGTATCGTTTTCATTACATGCTGTAAAGCAAAGTAACATTATTATGCTTAAAAGTAAACTTAATAATTTTTTCATTTATTCCAGCCTCCTTTATAATTAATTATAATGTAAAAGTAGTTTTTTTGCAATAGGTATAATAGGTATAAAAAATCCGCCCGAATTTTTTCGGGCGGATAAATTGTCTTATGAAACTTAATTATTTCATATCCTTAATAGCGGCCTGAGCAGCAGCAAGACGTGCGATCGGAACGCGGAAGGGCGAGCACGATACGTAGTCAAGACCGATCTTGTGGCAGAACTCAACAGAAACGGGGTCGCCGCCATGCTCACCGCAGATACCACAGTGAAGCGCATTGTTTACGGGCTTACCAAGTTTAATGGACATTTCCATAAGCTTACCAACGCCGTTCTGGTCAAGCTTTGCAAAGGGATCGTTTTCGTAAATCTTCTTGTCGTAATAAGCATTAAGGAACTTGCCTGCGTCATCACGCGAGAAGCCGAAGGTCATCTGAGTTAAGTCGTTTGTACCAAAGCAGAAGAAGTCAGCCTCGGTAGCAATTTCGTCAGCAGTAAGGCATGCTCTGGGAATTTCGATCATTGTACCAACTTCGTAGTCGATCTTAACGCCTGCAGCAGCAATTTCCTCTTCTGCAACCTTAACAACGATATTCTTAACAAACTTAAACTCTTTAAGTTCGCCTGTTAAAGGAATCATAATTTCGGGCTTAACAGTCCAAGTTGGGTTAGCTTTTTGAACGTTGATAGCAGCGCGGATAACAGCCTTTGTCTGCATTGCAGCAATTTCGGGATAAGTAACTGTTAAGCGGCAGCCACGGTGACCCATCATGGGGTTAAACTCGTGAAGCGAAGCGATGATAGCCTTAATATCTTCAACGGTTTTGCCCTGTGCCTCTGCAAGAGCCTTGATGTCAGCCTCTTCAGTGGGAACGAACTCATGAAGCGGAGGGTCAAGGAAGCGGATGCAAACGGGGTTGCCTTCAAGTGCTTCGTAAAGTTGTTCAAAGTCGCCCTGTTGATAGGGAAGGATTTTAGCAAGAGCGGCTTCTCTTTCTTCAACAGTGTCAGCACAAATCATTTCACGGAAAGCAGCAATTCTTTCAGCCTCGAAGAACATATGCTCGGTACGGCAAAGACCGATACCTTCAGCGCCAAGTTCACGAGCGCGTTTAGCATCTTCGGGAGTGTCGGCATTGGTACGAACCTTAAGGGTTCTGAACTCATCAGCCCAAGCCATGATACGACCAAACTCGCCGGCGATTTCAGCGGGAACGGTGGGGATAATACCATCATAGATATTACCGGTAGAGCCGTCGATAGAAATATAATCTCCCTCGTTGTAGGTTTTACCTGCAAGGGTGAATTTCTTGTTTTCTTCGTCCATAATAATATCGCCGCAACCCGAAACACAGCAGGTACCCATACCACGAGCAACAACGGCAGCGTGAGAGGTCATACCACCACGAACGGTTAAGATTCCTTCGGAAGCCTTCATTCCGGTGATATCTTCGGGAGAGGTTTCAAGACGAACAAGGATAACCTTTTCGCCCTTATTGTTCCAGATTTCTGCGTCTTCAGCAGTGAAAACAACCTTACCGCAAGCGGCTCCGGGAGAAGCACCGAGACCTTTTCCGGCGGGGGTAGCGGCTTTAAGAGCCTTTGCGTCAAACTGGGGATGGAGAAGGGTGTCGAGGTTACGGGGGTC
>JAZSLH010000002.1:0-5140 GCA_045535275.1 Acutalibacteraceae bacterium | reverse complement strand
GTTCCGTCTTCACAGTTAGTCCCGTGAACAACAGGGAAAGCAACATTTATAAGTATGTCTTCGCTCTTCTTAAATAATTTCTTTTCAAGAAAATGAAGAAAAACATCATCGCCCGATTTAATCATAGTAACGGGTTTTGACTCTGCAATAAGGGTCTTCATATCACGGAAAGGCTCAATTTCAAACATTTTCTCACTGGTGTACATTTCGCCTTTTTTAGTTACATAAATAGGAATAACATCATATTTTTCCTTATCAACGGCACGCATAGCCTGAACCGCCGAAATGATAGACACCTCGTGTTCAACCGAACGGCAGCCAAATATAAAAGCAACGGTAGTTTTCATTTAATCACCCTATTTCAAATAATTATCAGGTAGGTCGTTTTCAAGCAGTACAACCGTATCCTTATCTGCAAAACCTGAATATATTTCCATTGCCTCTTTAAATGAGGAGGCAATATACATATCATCCGTGTTAAACTCTGTTTCCCTGACACCGTCAGCAAGAGGCTTGCTCCGCTTTTGTCCTACAAAAATAATCTTATCGCAAACCTTGGCGGCGGCCCTGCCCAGCGTCTTATTGTACTCATATTCCTTGTCGCCAAGTTCAACAAGACCGGGGGTTATAATAACCTTTTTCATTCCCTTAAAAGAGCCTAAAACATTTACCGCCTCAAGACAGCCTTCGGGGTTAGCGTTGTAAGCGTCGTCAATAAGAAGAGAACCCTTGACCGAAGTTTTCATTTCAAGTCGGTGTTCGGTGGGGGAAAGTTTGGAAACCGCAAAGGCAATATCCTTAGCCGAAACGCCAAGTGTATAGGCAAGTCCTGCCGCCCCTACAATGTTTAAAACATTATGTTTTCCTAGAAGTTTAGTAGAAACCGAAACATTCTCATCGCCGAGCACAAGGTCAAAGGTTGCCCCGTTTCTGCCCCCTGAAACATTTTCTGCTCTGAATTTATAAGCGTCTTTTGTTCCGTAAAGGATAACGCTATCGTCTTCCTTTTGGCTTATAAGTTCGTTATCCCCGTTTGCAAAAACGGTTCCGCCCTTTTTAAAAACAGCCTCAAAAAGTTCAAACTTGGTCTTAAATACATTATCTACCGTCTTAAAGGTTTCAAGGTGCTGGGGTCCTACCGAAGTAATAAGCCCAAAGTCGGGGTTTACTATGTCGCAAATCTCTTTAATATCGCCAACATTTTTAGCCCCCATTTCGCAAACGAAAATTTCGGTGTCTGCTCTGAGTTTTTCTCTTATAGTTCTGACAACCCCCATGGGTGTGTTAAAACTTTCGGGGGTATGAAGAACATTGAACTTCTCGCTTAAAATACGGGAAAGAATATATTTAGTACTTGTTTTTCCAAAAGAACCTGTAATTCCGATAACCCGTACCCCTTTAACCGAACGCAAAATTCTTTTGGCGTCGTTTATGAAGCGTCTTGCAATTAACTTTTCAAGCGGTTTTAAAGCAAAAAGTGAAATAAGACACAAAATTTCGGGGAAAACAGTGAGAACTATAAAACCTACAAGAAGAATATTTTGCAAAGTGAAATCTAAAAAGTAAGCCAAAACGCCAAGGGCAACAAGAACTAAAAGGGCAAAGATAAATGTCCTTTTAATTCTTGCGGTATAAACTAATTTTTTAATAGAGGTTGAATTTTTTGAAGCGTTTTTCCACCCAAAGAGCAAAGAAACCGCCGCAAAAAGAACCATACTGTCTTTAAAAACTTCGTTTGGTAAAAAGGCGGCCCAAACCGCAAGACCTATTACCAAAACCTTAAGAACAAAAGGAATAACGGCAAAGTCACTCTTTTGCCAACCTAAATATCTACTTGCAAAATAAGAGTTTTGCTGAAGCATCTGATATTGTCTTATAAGGGAAAGAGAGCCTCCGATTATACAGGCAATAAGTCCTAAAATAAATAACATAAAATCACCTAAATAAAACTATTGATAATAGCGTTTGCTTCAAAAGGTCTTTCGCAAAAACTGAAATGTCCCGTGCCCTTAATAACGCAAAGTCCTGCGTCGGGAATAAGGCTTTCAATTGTTTTTGCGTCGCTTAAGGGGGTCGCAGTGTCGTTTTCGCCCCAAATAAGAAGCGAGGGGCATTTAATGTTTGGAAGAAGTTCTCTAATATCTGTGTTTACAAGAGATACAAGAGTTTTTCTTAAAACTTCGGGTGCCGCATTATAGTCGGCACTGCCATAGTGGCGACGTGCTTTTTCTAAAAGAGAGCCTGAAAAGTTTTTAATTACAGGGCGCGTTAAAATCCATTTTATTGTTTTAAAACTTTTAGCACGAGCCTTTTGTTTAAAACTTTTTTTCGGAATAAGTCCCGCCGCGTCAAGAAGAACTATTTTGGGTGGATTTACCATACCCGTTGCGGTCATATAAAGGGTTACCCTACCGCCGTGGGAATGACCCATCATAATAGGGTTTTCAAGTCCTACCGCGTCCATAAACTTTAAAACAAAATCACAGTAGTCTTCAAGGGCCCAAGGCTTATCCATCGTTTCAGTGCCTCCGCAACCGGGAAAATCGGGTGCAACAAGACGGCAACGGCCTTTAAGGGTATTTATAAAACCCCTATAAACTTCATGGCTCGAGCCCCAACCGTGAAGCAAAAGAACCGGAGTTCCTTCGCCCTCGTCAATATAATTTACCTTGATGTTATCAATAGTAACATTCATAAAAAGTTCCTCTAATATTTAAGAAATATACATATACATCTCTATTATAACAAAAACAAACCAAAAATAGAAGACCCAATTTATATATTTTTTAATCTTGATAAAAAACAGGTTATGTTGTATAATCTCGGTAGTATCAAACTTGAATTTTTAAAAAGGCGGTGGCAAAGTGAAACTTAAAGACGGTTTTGTAATCAGAACAATAGGCAGCGATACAGTTGCAATTTATGCGGGTGAGAATACGGTAGATTTGCAACAAGCAATTTTTCTAAACGAAACCGCCGAATATATTTTCCGTCTGCTTTTAGAGGAAACCAATGAAAGTAACTTAATTTCTGCCTTAATTAAAAGATATGATATTTCAAAGCAGCAGGCTCAAAACGATGTAGAAAAATTTGTGTCTATCCTTAGTGCGAAGGGTTATTTAATTTGATTATGGACTTAAAAAACAAGGTAAACCGTTATCCAATGAAGGAACTTGCGCCCATAATCTGCGAGTTTCTTGAAAAAGGAAAAAATGTAATAATTACCGCCCGTGGAAACAGTATGCGTCCAATGCTTCGTAACCGTCGCGACCACTTGACGCTTTCTCCTTGTGAGCCTGAAAATCTTGCGGTGTCAGATGTCGTCTTCTATATTAGAGAAAACGGCGTTTTCGTTGTGCACAGAATTGTTGACACCTATGAGGACGGATATCTTGTAATGGGTGACTTTCAACTTTCTAAAGAAAAGGTACCCTATCATAGAATACTCGGAAAAGTAACCGCTTTCAGACGTGGCAAAAAGGATTATTCGGTTGATGATAACGGTTATATAAGATATGTAAATTTGTGGAACAAATCTCGCTTCTGGCGCAGAGCCTATATAAGTTTATCCTACCGACTGGGCAGAATAAAGACAGAATTGTAATTTTTTTACTGTTGAATGATGACGAAATTTGTGGTAGTATGTCATTGGTGATTAAAATGTTTTCTAAAAGAAGAAAACTTATAATAATTGCTTCGGTATCACTGGCTGTCGCCGTTCTGGCGGCGGCTTTTTCTGCTGTTTTTACTGCGAAGTTAGAACTGACTGTTGAGGGAGAAGAGAATATAACGGTTGAAGCCCTTTCCTCGTTTTCTAACCCTAAAGCAACTGCAACTGTTGCTGTTTTAGGAATTAAAGGAGCCCCCAAGGTAACCGTCAGCGGCGAGGTCGACACTTCTAAAACAGGAAGTTATGCTATTACATATAAGACAGATTTTCTGTTTAAAAATAAAACCCTTGTCCGTAAAGTAGATGTGGTCGACACCGTACCTCCCGTAATCCGATGTGACACCGAGAATATTTATCTTGCAAAAGGTAAGACCTCAATCACCGCCAAAGAGGTTGATGTTAAATATACCGCACACGATAATTTTGACGGAGATATTACCGATAAGGTAGAAATTTCGGTCAGCGGGTTTGTCTGCTCTCTGACGGTATCTGACAGTGCGGGGAACAAAACGGTAAAAAATATAAACATTGTTCCAAATGATAAAGAGTATCCAACCCTTGTGCTTAAAAAGGCAACAACATACTTTGTTCGGATAAACACAAAATATGTCGAGCCGGGTTATTCGGCTAAAGATAATTTAGACGGCGACCTGACCTCCGCAGTGGCTGTTACAGGCAATGTTGACACCTCAAAATCGGGAGAATACTTCGTCGAATACACAGTTTCCGACCGCGCGGGGAACACAACAAAACTGGTGCGTAAGGTGGTAGTTTACGGTTCTCTAAATGCCAACTCTTTTAGTCAGGTCAAACCAAACGGCAAAACGGTTTATTTAACCTTTGATGACGGTCCCGGTCAGTATACCGAAAAACTTCTCGGCTATCTTGACCAATACGGCGTTAAAGCAACCTTTTTTGTCACCAACCAGTTTTCAAAGTATCAGGGACTAATCAAAACAATTGACCAAAAAGGTCATACCGTGGGAGTACATACGCTGACTCATAAATGGTCAATTTATAAAAGCGAAGAAGCCTATTATAAAGACTTTAACGCAATGCAGAATATAATTAAAGAGCAAACGGGAAAAGAAACCAAGATTTTTCGTTTCCCCGGCGGAACAAACAATACCGTAAGCCGTTCAAACAGAGGAATAATGACCCGCCTTTCAAAAGATATGCTCTCAAAGGGATATGTTTATTTCGATTGGAATGTCGACTGCAACGATTCCGGACTTAAAAGCACCCAGGATATAATTTCTTCCACAATAAATCAGATAACCAAGAAAAATAATTCTGTTGTTCTTATGCACGATATAAAATCAAGTACCGTAGAAGCAGTACCCGCAATAATAGAGTACTGCCTCGCAAACGGCTATACCTTCGCCCCTCTTGACGAAAATTCTCCCGCTGTCAGATTTAAACCTGTAAATTAAAATAATACCCCCGACTATTAGGGAGTTGCGATTAGGG
>JAZSLH010000170.1:0-9031 GCA_045535275.1 Acutalibacteraceae bacterium | reverse complement strand
CCCCCATAATATCTACTTCTTGGAAACTATCTCTTCCGATAAGGTCGGTAGAAACGTTTCCTGTAATAGCAACAACAGGCACACTGTCGAGTTGGGCAGTAGCAATTCCCGTAACGAGATTGGTGGCTCCGGGGCCCGAGGTAGCAATTACAACGCCGACCTCTCCGGTGGCTCTGGCATATCCGTCGGCGGCATGGGCAGCACCCTGCTCATGTGCAGTTATGATGTGCTCTATTCTGTCAGAATTATTATAAAGTTCGTCATAGATATTAAGGACGGCGCCGCCCGGATATCCAAAAGCGGTTTTACAGCCCTGCTCTATGAGAGTTTCAATAATTATCTGAGCGCCTGTTAATTTCATAGTGTTCTCCTTTGCTTTAGTGATTTAAAGAAATAAAACAGGTCTATGGTGTGCACCATAGACCTATAAAATACGATTATAAAAACATTTTCGTTATAATCCTATTTCAGTCTTGAGGCACAACCGAACCGACCGTTATTCACCACTAGGACGAGGGTAATAACAGTTAGTAGGACTATGCTAACAATACCAAAATCGAACATAACGATCGCTCCTTTAGAACTTACGATATAGTTTAACACACTAAAGAGCATTTGTCAATAGGTTTTAAGCGGATTTTTAATCCCAAATATCCCCGACTATTTTCGTTTCAAGTTTGATTATAAGATTTTTTATCTTCAAAAGACTAAATACTCTGTCTCTTACAAAATCAAGCAGGGCACAAATCATGAAAATTGCAACCGCTGTGCCGAGTACCGCCAATATCATTAGCGGCGGATTTAAATCGGCTAAAACAGAAAACTTATTTGTCATAAACAACTTTTTAACGCACGGATTCTCGTGTATGAGATAAACTCCAAAGGTCAGCGGTGCGAAAAATCCTATTATTTTGTTGGACACGTTATTTGTCTTTATTTGTGAAAACAACATAAACAGGGCTATGCTTGTTGCCAGCACCGTAGGTGAAGTGTATGACATTAAACGAATTTTGCATTCTGCGCCTTGAGTTGTATTTAAGTATTGAACAAGAATTTTTTCACCCCAGGTAATGCTAATAGCTACAAAAAGCATTATACAAAGTCCAATCGGTTTAATTTTTTCGATCACATTGTTTTTTCTCAAAATGCCGCCAATCATATACAAAACAACGAGCCAGACCGCTGCATAACCTTGCTTTGTGTAAAACATATCTTTTGCCGCTAACATGGGAACCACCGTGAAAATAAAAATCAGGCCAACTCCCAGTGCGTTTAGCTGAACCTTACTTAAATATCGAAATGCTTTGTTAATGACCGGTGTGAAGAAGCACATGCAAACATATGCTTTCAAATACCAATATCCGTTATTTGAAAGCGGCAAGAGCGACTTGAATACCGAATCGATATATATTTGATCGGAAAACAATGCCGTAGCCAAAGAACAGGCCACCCCAATTACACAAGCCTGAAGCCAAACTATTGCAATGCTGCTATATTTGAATTTTGATTCGATACCCACATATCCTGAAATCAAAACATAGCAATTCACAGCGCAAAAGCAAAAAGCCTCCAACGCCCACGCGCTCACATAGTTTGCCGATAAGGATTCGGTAGACTTTAACACTCCTCCGTTCCCCATTGTGTGAAGAACAACAACCATAATCATTGCCACTATTCTGAGCAAATCTATTCCATAATTTCTGTTTTTCATCTCAAGCGCTCCTTCGCACATAAAACGCTTAAAATAATTACAGGGAGCAATGCTACTCCTTGTAATTTTAAAGAATTATTTCTGCAAATCTTTGATTGCCTTATGAATTCTTTCGCAATTGTTCTTGTCTCTGTAAAAATAGAAGGCATTGCTTCTTGCAAGATATTCATCCTTGTTTTTGCAATCGTTTTTCATCAAATCGACTATTTCATCTACAATTTTATCCAATTCGGTAATAACTGGACCGAAGCCGTCTTTATCATATCTGAAATATCCAGCATTATAAAGATGGCCCTGATAAAATGTATCTTTATCGAACTGTGAATATATAATAGGTTTTCCGAGGTAAGCAAAGTCGAAAGCAACACTCGAATAGTCTGTTATCAGGACTGCACCTTCACAGAATTCCTTGTTGTAGTCGGCAATCTCGGCATGAACCGTTACACAGTCATTACAGTTGAAATCCACACTTTGATAGGTGATGGAAGGATGAATATAGAAATGGAACTCGTAACCATATTCTTTAAGTGCTTCTAAAAGTTTTTCGTTGTTGATAAGACCGTTATAGAACTTGAAATAGTCCGACTCTTTGAAAAACTCGTTATACTGTCTTATGGAAACGTCCTTTTTAACCTCTCCTGCAATATTCTTTCTCCATGTGGGCATTAAAAGAATCTTCTTTTGTGTTCTGTTTTCGAGACTGTCGTAACGTGAGAAACCTGTTGCCTTTACCTCGTTTTCGGTGTAATAGAAGGGATAGGTCAGTATGGACTCGTACTCTTTAGGCGAGGCTGTTACAAAAAGCTTAATATTCTTATCGAGCTTATTAAGCCAGCCCGAAATGTCGTCTTTTGTAATGCCGTGCTGCAGGAATACAAACTTGAAGTTATACAGGTTTTTCATATAACTCTTTTTGTTTCCAAACGGGTTAAGATACGGCTCGTCTGCCTGTGAGGATATGACCGCATCGCTCAATAGGAACTTGATTTTGTATTTAAAGGTGCCAAAGGGCAATAAGCCTTTCATTCCTTTAAACTTTTCATACTCGTCATATTTTTTAGACAGGGTAAAGTAAATATCTGCATCCTTTTCATTTTCAAGCAGATACTTATATAAGGCGATTCCGTTATCGTTAGCGGCATTGAACCTGTCTGAAATAATCCAGATGGGTTTCTTCTTAAAGCATTTTGCAAGATAATATGCTGCTCGGTAGAAAATGAGGCCTATCTGCTTTCTTTTAAGCAGACGGAGCATATATTTTAACTCGTTCACTAAAACAGCGCCCTTACTGCGTTTAGTTATACAAAGCTGCTCGTCGTAAAGCCTTACAATATGGTTTGCGCACAAATAAAAACTGCCGCCGATGGCTTCCGAAATTTTTGAATAGCTGGCTGTTTTTATTTTGCTTACAAATTCCTGCGAACCATTTATAGAGGCTTTAAACTGAAGCTTCATACCCGGCTTTAATTCGACGTCGGCAACAAAACGCTTATTACAAAGAGCGTTACCAAAATTGTCGACCAACTGATAATGGTTATAATCACTGATGCAAAGCGGATATTCGTTACCGAAATTATCGACAAGTTTAAATTTAATGTTGCTTAACTGTTGATGCATTAAAATACCTTCGATATGAAGAGTACCGTCAGAATTTTGCTCTAAAATACAGATTTTTGTTCTAAAATAAGCGCATTTAAGCAGATGAACCGGCTCGCTGCCATCTTCCTTTTTTAAGTATATCGTATTATTATCAACAATTAGACGGTTTTCGAAGCTTGCGTCCTTGATTTTAGCCACCGCAAACATATAGTTTGCCGGAAGACGACGCATTTTGAAGATTACATCGAAATCGATATAACTGATGAGTTTTTTAAGCATATCGATATATTCTTCTTTTACGCGGCTGTCAAGATTTTCGTCTATCGCAATTTTTATGCGCCACTGCAGGTCGTACATTACGGCATACTGCACATAGGGTATTACCTCGCCGAACTGCTCAATAGACAAATCTATCATTCTTTGATATGCGAGCCTTGGTGTGTCGATATACCACGACTCGTTTTTTTGGCTTGAGCCCAAAATAGAGTTGCCCGCAAAACGCTTTCTGTAATTATATACAGCTTCGCGGATAACACCGTATTTTTTAGCCTTTAGTATTAATTCACCAATATAAGGAAAATCTTCAGAAACCTTTAAGCCTGTATTAAACTTATGACCTTTAAGGGCTTCGGCTTTTATAAACGAGGTTGCAGCTGAAAGCTGAACACAATCGGGCTCTTCAAAGATATCGACAACCCTTGTTTCTCTAAACTTGTAGTTTAAGGGGTGTCTAAAGCCTGTTTGCGCTTCAAACAGTCTGATTCTGATAGACGCCAAGTCTATGTCTTTATGCTGCTCAAAAAAGCTGTAGACTAATGAGCAAACATCTTTTTCCAAAATATCGTCGGGGTCGCAAAAGTTTACAATTTCGCCCTTTACATATTCAATTCCGACATTTCTAGCATCGGCTAGTCCGCCGTTTTCCTTTTTGACATATACGACATTGTCGGGGTATTTTTCCTTATATTTCAGGCAAAGTTCCTCGGAATTATCGGGACTACCGTCATTAACCAATATTAACTGAATATTATCTTTAAAGCCGATGTCCTGGTTTATTACGCTGTCTACCGATTCTTCAAGATAGTCTTCAACCTTATAAACCGACATAATAATAGAGAATTTGAACTGTTGTTTCATTTTTTGCTCCTTTAATAAAACAAGCTAAGAAAGGTGTTTTGCTGACCGATTATTTTTCAAAGCTTGATTTTTCGGGCAGAAGCTTTTCAAAAGCTTCCTTTACCTTTACAACCTTTGTATCAAAATCGGTGGTCCTTGCCGTATCGTTTATGCAGAGCATTTTTCGTCTACCCGAGGGGATATCTGCAAGAAGTCTATTAAAATTTGTATCTTTAACATGGTAACAATAGGCGAAGTCGTCGCGTCTGACCTCAACTTCGCCCTTTGCCATCTGCCAGAACTTGACAACCCACTGATTAACATCTCCGCTTTTACGGAATTTATGGGAACAGGTTTCATCTAGTATTTCCGGTTCTGCCTGCCAAACCTCATTAAAGTTGTACTTTAAGAAACTGTTTGCGGCGTGTTGATAATAAAAACCCGGAAACCACTTCCAAGGAATCAAAAGACCTGTTCTTACAACATTTCTAAATCCGTTTTTAAGGTTAAACCATATTTCAGGATTTTTCTTAATACAAGAAATTTTATCAAAATGGGCGTTAACAACCGTTACATCTGCCCCATTATAAGGCCCCGCACTATCTTTTCCAAAGAAAATACAGTCCTGTGCTACAGTGTCACAGGGTTTTCCATTTTTAAAGAAGTCTTCAGGTTTAACAGGGGCGGTCAGAAAAGTATCGTCATTAAAATAGACAAACTGCTCGGCAAGGCCCTCTATTCTGTGAAGATTTAGTTCGATAGTATGGGAACTGAAAGTAGGCAGATACTTCTCGGGGATATAATCTTTATGATTGACAATATTGAGTTTAGGATTACTTGTATCAAGCCAAGAAGGCAGATGTCCCCAGGTTACAAAATGAATTTTATTTACCCAAGGGGCAAATTTTTCGACGGCACGAAACCAATACTGAAGGTTATCCCAATCACGAAAACGAACTTCGCTGTTCGCAAGGGTTACTACCCTTTCGTCATATTTTGCCTTTTCTTTTTGCCACTCGGGGTCATTTCCGTCAACCCATATCATAACAAAATCAATCGGTTTAGATGTGTCAAAACTCATATCAGTTCCATCTTTCTTTTATTGCCTTAAAGTTTCTTTCGCAGTTGTTAGTATCGCAAAGGTCGAAAAACTCGTTATCCCTTTTTATATACTCACTTTCAGTTTCAAAGCCCTGTTTTGCGATTTGCTCAATATACTTAACAAGGTCTTCGGACTCTTTGAATACGGGTCCGAAGCCGTCTGTTTCATAATCAAAATAAGCCTTATGATAATGCTCTTTTGAAAAACGCTCATAATCAAACTGAAAATAACAGAGTGGTTTTTTCATATAAGCAAAATCGGTTTGAATGCTTGAATAGTCGGTAACAAGAAAAGCCGAAGATTTAAGCAGTTCGTCAACCTTATATTCGGGATATTTGCAAATTATAAGGTTTTTATTGTCGCTTTTAAAGCAATCGGCAAAACGTTGGGCTTCACGGTGAAGATAAAACATCACGGTAAGGCCATGTTTTTCGCAAAGTTCAGCAAGAGCGTCGCTGTTTATTAACTCGCTATACCGCTTATAGTATTCGGTTGAAGTAAACTCTTTAACATTCTTCTTTATATTTTTGGTTAAAGTTGAATTTCCGAGCCACTCACGCCAGGTCGGCATAATAAGAATTTGTTTTTTGTTGACGGTTATCCCGTGAAGTTCATCAAAACGGGGCAGACCCAAAAGTTGAACATAACCCTGAGGATATCCGTAATTATCTCTTACATACTCATACTCTCTTGTAGTAGAGGTTGTAAAGAGATTCATTTTGGTGTTTTTATAGTATAGAAATTCTATATCTGTCAAAATTATTCCGTGTTGTAAAAAGACGCGGTTGTTTTTAAGCAGACCATAAACCTCTAAAAGATTACAGACGGCGTAGTTCGGTTTTCCGCCTTTTTGAGAACTTATATTAACCCTTGCGGTCAGATAAAGAACCCAGTGTTTAAAACTGCCGTATTCTACAGTTTCACCCAAAGCGGAAACTTTTTGGTAATCGGGGCTATTTTTACACACAGCAAAAACACAGTCTTGCTCGGGGTGGTGCTCTTTAACATATTTGAAAAACACATATCCGTTATCTGCGGCTTCGTTTCCGTTATCGCATACAAGCCAAAGGTCTTTTCTGTTACGCTTTTTAATAAGGGCTATGGGCAGGGCGAAAAGGAACAGAAATATATGGCCTATATCACGGAATTTTACATACTTAAATTTACTGAAAAACGCTTTCATAGTTATGACATAAACTCAATATATTTGGGCAGAACTTCTTCGGTAGTGCCCATCATTTTCATCTCTCCGTCGTGTATCCAAAGGATATTATCGCAAAGATTTTTAAGGGTGTCGGTACTATGTGAAACAATAATTACCGTTCTATCGCGGTCATCAATAAGGCTTTTCATTTTATCGTAACTCTTTTTCTTGAACTTGGCGTCTCCTACGCTTAAAACTTCGTCAATAAGCATAATTTCGGTTTCAAGAATTGCGGTTATAGAGAAAGCAAGTTTAGAATACATACCGCTTGAATAGGTTTTAACGGGGCGGTCAATAAATTTGCCGAGTTCTGAAAACTCAATTATTTCATCTAACTTTGCGTCAATTTGCTGTTTAGTAAAGCCGAGAAGCATTCCCGAAAGATAGATATTCTCGCGGCCCGTTAATGGGGCTTTAAAGCCAACGCCGATTGAAAGCAAGGAAACATTATGTCCGTGAAGGTCGATAGTTCCCTCATCGGGACAGAAGATTCCCGCAATTGCACGAAGAAGGGTTGATTTACCGCTTCCGTTTTTACCGACAATTCCAAGAATTTGTCCTTTTTCAACCTCGAAAGAAACGCCTTTTACGGCCTCGAAATATTCTGCCTTGTTCATTTTTTTAAGGGAGAACATTGACTTTATAAGGGAAACTTTTTTAAGAAAGCGATAGCGGATTTTGACATCTTTTACCGAAATTACCGATTCAGCCATTTTAATTCTCCTTAAATAATTTTAACGTAACTGTTTTCAAACTTATAAATAACCCTTATTCCGATAATTGAAACCAGGGCGGCAAAAACGAACCAAACTGCATAAGCGATAAAATGGAAGCCGCTGCCATTGCCGAGCACTGCATATCGCATATCACTCATAATAAGGGCAAGGGGGTTAACATTGGTTAGCAGTTCCCCTACAAATCGCCAAAACTCGTTATAACTTTCAAACATAGTCAGTTTCTCAAAGAAAGGAACTGCCATATCTACCCTTTGGAGTCGGTTTTCAAGCGAATAAAAAACGCCTGAAACATAGAACCCGAGTTGAAGTACAACGGTTATGATATTAGTAAGGTCCTCTACGAATACACCGAAGTGCGACATAAACAGACTAGCCGCAAAGGTTACAAGGAAAAGAAGCGCTATGAGCGGAATAACCCACAAAATTTCAAAACCGATAACGACCGGCTCGCCTATTCCCCAAATTGCGTTTAAAATTGCCTCGCCGATAAGGAAAGCGGCGGTAAGACCGAAAGAAACGAACATTTTAAAACCGTAAACGCCGAGTTTTTCAAGAATAAGCATATGCTTTGGTATATAAACCTTTGTTACGATTGCTTTATTGCCAACAATAAGACGGACACTTGCTTTTACCGTTTTACTGAAGAATTGCCAACAGTTCATTCCAAGGAAAACGAAAACAGGAAAATGAGGTTCGCCGCTTTGGAAAATAAGAATAGCGATAAAAGAGTAGACCATCATAAATAGCAGCGGGTCTAAAAACCACCAAAGCCAACTAAGGAAAGAACCTGCCACTTCGGACTTAAGTTCGGCATTTGAAGAATAGACTACAAAATTCCAAAACTTCTTTATATCTTTAAAAAAGCGTTTCATGAAACTATTACCTGCTTTCTAAACTATATATTTGGTATATTATAACATTATTTGTCGTTTTTTTCAAGTCTTCTGATTTGGGCTTGTTCCTTTGAATAAACGCAACCGCAATAGTCTTGTCGGTAAAGATTATAAACGGCAGAGAGTTCTATTGAACGTTTGTATCCGTTTTTCTTTTTAAAATCGGAAAAAAGATATTCTATGCCGTATTTTTCGGAAAGTTCTTTTCCTATTTCGTTAAGCCAATCTGCGTTTTTATAGGGGCTTATAGACAAGGTTGTTGTAAAAAAGTCAAAGCCCTTTTCTTTAGAAAGTTTTGCCGTTTGTTCAAGGCGTAAACGGTAACACTTTTTACACCTTGCTCCGCCCTCCGCCAAATTTTCAAGACCCTTTGAAATATTTAAAAATTCGGACTCTCCATAAGGTTCATAAAGTATTTTAACGGCTCTTGTCAGGGGCATTTCTTTGGTTAGCCGTTTAAGTTCGCTAAGGCGGAAAAGATATTCGCTTTCGGGCGAGATATTCGGGTTATAATAATAAAGCGTTATTTCAAAATGTTCATTTAAATATTCAAGAACATAACTTGAACAAGGAGCACAACAAACATGCAGCAAAAGACTTGGCTTTTTGTTGCAGTCTTTAATTTTTTCAATTATTTCCTCGGTCATCTTTGAATAATTGTTCTGCACC
>JAZSLH010000111.1:0-4208 GCA_045535275.1 Acutalibacteraceae bacterium | reverse complement strand
CCCTGAAGGAACATAACAGAGTAGTTTTCCGGGATGGACATGAGAGAACGAAGAGAGTCTTCAGCACTGTTGATAATTTCTTCATATGCTTTGGACCTGTGGCTCATTTCCATAACAGACATACCAGTGTCACCGTATGACACTAATTCTTTTTGTGCTTTTTGAAGAACCTCCAGCGGTAGAGCAGAAGGTCCTGCTGAAAAATTAAATACTCTATTTTCCATTTTGTTTCCCCTCCAAAGTGTTTTTGTTAACATTATACTTTTCTATTATATGACATTTAAAATGATTAGTCAAGAATTTAACAAAAAAAGACGGATATTTTTCCGCCTTTCATCATCTACCTATAGGGAATCAATATTTCTTTAATCGTCTTTGCTAAATATTTTGTGGAAGAAAGTGCTTCCTGCAAGGTGTTTCCGCTGGTACCGACTTCGATAATCATAGAACCCAAAGTGGCGTGTGTATTAAATCTTTCTTGTCGCAAATTAAGCGGTCTGGCAAGTCCCGGATAATAAGTTTCCATATAATTTTGCAATTTTAGTGAAAATTTTAAATTTTCCTGCCAAGTATCATTTTCAAGTCCCGCTTGGTTTGTTCCGCATACCAACATTACTTGCGCAACATTTTCTCCATTAATTGTTGAAGTGAATTTAAGTTTTGTACCATCGCTTTTCACTATGGAATCACGATGAATATCTAGTACAACCTGTATATTTTTATTATTTCGAAGATAATAATTGATGACTTCCAATGTTTTGTTATATGATTGATTATACGAAGGATAATCATTTATATCTTTTGCATGTGTAACTTTAAATCCGTAATTTGTAAGTTCTTTTGCAAGTTCTTCACCAACACGAACAACATTAAATTTTATATCAGTACTCCTATCCGAATCACTTTCTGAGTAATAATTTAAATTATCTGTTTTATATGACTCACTCGCATGGGTATGAACAATAAGAATCTCCGGCGAATTAAAACTAAGCGGAGCATATAACAGAGAATTAATATCGGGGACATATGTGGTTTCATTACGAATTTCAAGATTTTTAGATATTGTTTGCGAATTCTTAATAGGAAAAGTGTTTTCAGGTATTATGCTGTCTTCTTTAACGGGAGTAGGCGAGGGAGCACCTTTTTTAGTTACATTATTATCTAAAATATCAAATTCAATCATAGGCAATGTTTCTGCAAGAACTGAATGTGATTTAAAAAACGTAATAATATTTTCCTTAGTGTTGTCAAGTGATTTTGAAGAATTATAAATCATGGGAAGTTCGCTGTCAACTACACATTTCAGTTGATACATATTAAACTCTTTTGTTATTCCTATAAAAATAATAATCGCAAAAAAAATCGCTGATAATATATGGTAAATAACGGTTTTTTTAATAAATAATGCTTTTGGTTTTTTTCTTCTTTTTCTTTTATGCATATGATATACCTCTTATAACTATAAAACCTACAATAAAACATATGCATAAATTTCTTCATTGATTACAGTGGTTTTTGCGACGGCGACAATTCAGAATGCTCTAAAACAGCGTTATTTATACCGTTAGCAATGATTTTTGACACTTCTTCAATTATGCCGTCAACTTCTTTTGGCGTAACAATAAGATTACCAACATACGGAGTCAGAACTTCCTTAATCAGCGGATATCTATGTTCTATATCAAAACTGTCTGCAATTTTTTTCATATAAGAACCATCATCTGCAGAGTTGCTTATATTTTCTATAAGGAGTTCGATTGCATCATTTGCAACCGTGGCAGCATCAACAACCGTAGGAACACCAATAGCAATAACGGGAACACCAAGATATTCTTTATCAAGACCTTTTCTTTTATTGCCTATACCGGAACCGGGCGTTATACCCGTATCCGCAATTTGAATAGTGGTACTTATTCGATCAGTTTTCCGTGAAGCCAAAGCATCAATGGCAATAATAATGTCCGGTTTTATCATATCGGCAATCCCTTTGATTATTTCACTAGTTTCAATACCTGTCAATCCAAGAACCCCAGGTGACACTGCGCATACGGGACGTGTATTTTCGTCAAGATGAGCCGGCACATATTCAAATAAATGCCGCGTAACCAAAAGATTAGAAACCACCTTTGGTCCAAGAGCATCCGGAGTAACATTCCAGTTACCAAGCCCTACTGCCAAAACAGTTGAATTCTTTTTTAGTTTTAATATTTCTTTCAATTTTTCCGAAAGTAGTTCTGATGTCTTTTCAAATGCATCTTCATCATTATCTCTGATTTTTGGTGAATCAATAGTTATATAATTACCTATTTTTTTGCCTATGGTTTTTTCTCCATTTTCGTTAATTATCTGGACATGCGTTACTTTTATACCATCTGTTTCCTCTGTCTTTACTTTTACCCCGTCAATTTTATCTATATCTTCTGTAGATTTATTATACAGCGCAGCCGCCTCTATTGCTAAATCAGTTCTGATATTATCCATTTTTTCTCCTCCGTATTTTAATAAAATTATCATTTCCTGATAATTTTCTATTTATACAGACACAATTTTTTATAGTACCCACTTCTTAAAAAGCAAGAAACGACCATGCTTTAAGGCAATGGTCGATAAATGTCGAATTATTTTTCTGGATTTTTTGTTGACAATGGTATATAATACGAATTGGAAATTTCTTCAAACAAAACTGAGAGGGGTGAGAAAATGAATAAACAACTTTATAGATGTGAAAGTTTCATATCAGAGGAAGGGGATAAAGATAAAAAAGAACTGGAGTATTACCTGACAAAATCCGAACACCCATTTAAGACAGGTAATATAAATTATGTATGTTATGGCGTTGAAATAAGAATGAAAAAAGAAAATGAAAATGAATATTGCGAAATTCAAGCAACAGATGAAATTTTTTCTTCAAAAGAGATTGCAATTAATTTTATTGACAAATTAGCAGACGGATTGGTAACACCGTGTACATTGGAAAATGTTGTATCAGATATGCTACTTGAAGCGTTGGCATAAAAATTCAATTTGCCAAAAAGTATTTAAGAAGCAGCATAAGAATCAACATAAATCCAAGAATATAAACATATATTTTTCTTGTGACTGTACGGAATTTGTTCCATTCAAAATCATAATCCGAGTTTTCATTATTTACAGATGGAGTGATTTCATCACTAAATGATTCATTCGGAGCATCAAGTATTTCCTTAGCAAACGAATGTAATCCAGATGGGACATATATCAATACATCGTTGTTGGAAAATCCTGCAACAATTTTGATATATCCGTCGATATCACTATATTTTCGATGGACAGGGATTTTATGTCCTCTCAGAAGTGATTCGATAATATCTGCTTCAAAATCATTTGCGGCTACGGTCAAAAGTTCAGGCTTATCATAGGAACTCTTACTATCTATAACTTCCAAATTTGATACAAGAGTTTCGCCGCAATCACTACAAGTTAAAACACCATCTACATATTCAGAATAACATTTTGGGCACCAAGGCATACCTTAAAACACCTCCAACTGAATAATGCTGTACGCATTCATTGCGTGCAGTATTTTTATTTTAAAGAACAAATTATTTATTTAGATGAATAATCGAGTTAATTTCTCCGCCTGTCATAAGAATAAAACTGCTCATATACAACCATGTCATCAGTACGAGTATTCCTGCTAAACCGCCATAAATAATATGATAATTCGAAAAATTATCGACATAAAATGAAAACACTAATGAAGAAACATTCCATAAAAAAGTAGTAAAAAGTGCTCCCCAAATTACATTTTTGAATTTAAGTCGTTTGTTGGGCAGAACTTTATATATGGTGGCCAAGGCAATCATAACTACAAGATACACTATTATAAGTCTTAGAACATGCCAAACAATATAAAACGATGGTAAAAACTTCATAATGGCAATTCCTATTAAATTTCCTAATACAATAAGCACAAAGGTTAGTATCATTGCAACCGCAAGTAATATAGCAAACAGAAAACCAATGCTGCGTATTATTATAAAATTTCTGCTTTCAACAGTTTTGTACATTCTGTTAAGCGCCTTATTTACGGTAGAAGCAGCGCACGAAATAGACCACAGTGCCACAACAGAACTCGAAATAATAATTCCGGTACTTCTGTTTACGCCTGTTAATACATAAATAACTACATCATATACTTCTCTTGGAAGCGCAGACAGCAACTTGAA
>JAZSLH010000016.1:0-2744 GCA_045535275.1 Acutalibacteraceae bacterium | reverse complement strand
ATTTCGGTGTCGCTTCGCGACTTTATATATAGCGTCGCAGACACCTTAATTTGTGCAAAGCACAAACATCATTCGGCGTAGCCGAGCATCATACGCCGGCGGCGTGCATCATTTATCATTTTCAAACAAATAAGGCTGCAGCCTTATTTGTTTGAATCGTCTACATCAGTATAGTCTGCGTCGTAAACATCAGGACCTGCATTTTCTGCAGTCTGTCCGCCCTGAGCGGCTTGTTGAGCCTCGGCGGCTGCCTTATATACCTTTTCGCTTACCGCATAAATTTGCTTTTGAAGTTCTTCCTGTTTAGCCTTGATAGCCTCAATATCTTCGCCCTTAAGAGCCTCTTTTAGAGCCTCTTTAGCGTCTTCAATAGACTTTTTCTCGTCTTCGGTGATTTTATCGCCAAATTCTGTCACGGTTTTTTCTGCGGTATAAACCATCTGGTCAGCAGCGTTTCTTGTATCTACTGCTTCGCGGCGTGTTTTATCTTCTGCAGCATAAGCCTCTGCCTCTTTTACAGCCTTATCAATATCGTCCTTGGACATATTGGTGTTAGAGGTAATGGTAATAGACTGTTCTTTACCGGTGCCGAGGTCTTTTGCCGAGACGTGAACGATTCCGTTAGCGTCAATATCAAAGGTTACTTCAATCTGGGGAATTCCGCGGGGTGCGGGAGCAATTCCCGAAAGGTCGAATACGCCGAGAGTTTTATTGTCTTTAGCAAACTCACGCTCACCCTGAAGAACATGAACCTGAACCGAGGTCTGACCGTCGGCTGCGGTAGAGAAAATCTGGCTCTTCTTTGCGGGGATAGTGGTGTTGCGGTCGATAACCTTGGTGGAGACTCCGCCCATTGTTTCGATACCGAGAGAAAGGGGAGTTACGTCGAGAAGAAGAAGTCCCTTAACGTCTCCGCCAAGAACTCCGCCCTGAATTGCGGCACCGAGGGCTACACATTCGTCGGGGTTTAAGCCCTTGCTGGGCTCTTTGCCGATAAAGTTCTTAACGGCTTCCTGAACGGCTGGAATACGGGAAGAACCGCCGACCATAAGAACCTTATGAATTTCGCTCTTATCAAGACCCGAGTCGGAAAGTGCCTGACGAACGGGGCCCATTGTTGCTTCAACAAGGTCGTCAGTGAGTTCGTTGAACTTTGCACGGGTTAAGGTTGCCTCATAGTGTTTAGGGCCTGTTGCATCTGCAGTAATAAAGGGAAGATTGATGTCGGTAGTAGTCATTCCCGAAAGGTCAATTTTAGCCTTTTCGGCGGCTTCCTTAATTCTCTGCATAGCCATTTTATCGCCCGACAAATCAATTCCGTTTTCGGCCTTGAATCCGGCAACAATCCAGTCCATAACACGCTTGTCGAAGTCGTCGCCGCCAAGACGGTTATTACCGCCTGTAGCGAGGACTTCCTGAACGCCGTCGCCCATTTCGATAATAGAAACGTCGAAGGTTCCGCCTCCAAGGTCATAAACCATAACCTTTTGGTCGTCTTCCTTATCAATAGAATAAGCAAGGGCGGCTGCGGTAGGCTCGTTGATAATTCTCTTTACATCAAGACCGGCAATTTTACCTGCGTCCTTGGTTGCCTGACGCTGAGCGTCGGTAAAGTAGGCAGGAACGGTAATAACCGCTTCGGTAACGGTCTGACCGAGGTAAGCCTCTGCGTCAGCCTTTAACTTCTGAAGAATGATTGCCGAAATTTCTTGAGGGGTATAAGCCTTGCCGTCGATAGAAACGGTGTTGGTTGTACCCATATCACGCTTGATTGAAGAAATTGTGCGGTCGGGGTTGGTGATAGCCTGACGCTTTGCAACCTGACCTACCATTCTTTCGCCTGTTTTAGAAAAAGCAACAACAGACGGGGTAGTTCTTGCACCCTCTGCGTTAGCGATAACTACCGCCTCGCCGCCTTCCATAACGGCAACGCAAGAGTTAGTAGTACCAAGGTCGATTCCAATAATTTTTCCCATAATAATTTTCCTCCGTAAAATTAAATGATGCTTCGCCTTTCGGCGAAAAGATGTTTTGTTTTACAAAATGATGCTGCCTAATGGCAATGATGGTTTGCCTTGCGGCAAAATTGCGGTGTGCCTTTCGGCACTTAATTATAAAATGTCGTTTGACATATTATTTTTTGCTGTTTTGCAAGAAGAAATAAGCATTACACGAATTCTTGTGCATTTTTCATTTAAAAGTTCATACTTTTTTTCTTCAATATAATTTGTTTCAAATAAAAGTTTTAACCAATATCCCGTTTCATTTGCTTCTTTAAGAGCAATTTGAAGTTTAGATATGAAATCCGCTTTGCTTTGGGCATATTGGGCTTCGTTTATGTTGGCTCCTATTGAGGTCCCGCTTCTTCCTATTTGATTTGAAATAATATTTTCTCTTTTTTCTTTTAATTCTTTAACAAGAAGTATTATTTCTTTTGCAAATTCGAAGGATAAATCAACAAGTTTGTTCTCTCTCAACCGTTTTCTCCTTATATTCCGTTCTCGAAGAGAACTCCTTAATTTGTGCAAAGCACATCCTTCATATACCGAAGGTGTCCTTCATGACGCGAGTCTCTTCATAGCGAAGCTCCTTCATTTGCAAATTAAGGCTCTGCCTTAATTTGCTACTTGCACCATTGCGGGTCGAACCACGGTGTCTCCGAGTTTATAACCCTTTTGAAGAACCTGGGCTACGGTGTTTTCGCCAAGGTTTTCGTCCTCTATGTGCATTATTGCTTCGTGTAT
>JAZSLH010000085.1:0-1581 GCA_045535275.1 Acutalibacteraceae bacterium | reverse complement strand
TGTCCGTTTGCTTCAAGTGTATTGGCTCACGAAGTTTCCCTGCTTTACAGGATGAAAATACCAACTGTCCTTACCTATCACACAAAGTTCGATATTGATATTGACAATTATGTTGATAACAAGCCATTTAATATTGTTGCCAGAAAATTTGTTGAAACAAATATCGGATATGCAGACGAGGTGTGGACTGTTTCAGAAGGCACTCTTAAAAGTCTTCGTAATTTAGGCTATGAGGGCGACGTTGTAATAATGCCAAACGGTACCGACTTTGTAAAAGGCAAGGCTTCAAAGGAAGATATTGCGGAAATCGACCGAATTTACCGAACCGAAAACGAACCTCTTGTTTTTCTCTACTGCGGAAGAATGAATTGGTACAAAAATCTTAAAATAACGCTCGACGCTTTAAAAATTCTTTCTGATTCAGGTATACGCTATAAAATGTTTTTCCTTGGTGAAGGACCTGACAGACCTATGATAGAAGCGTATGCAAAACAAATCGGTGTGTCGGGCAACACTATTTTTTGCGGTGCTATTTACGACCGAGAAAAAGTTCGTGCATATTTTAGCCGAGCCGATTTATTCCTATTCCCCTCTACTTATGATACTTCGGGTCTTGTTGTCAAGGAAGCCGCCGCTTGCAGTTGTGCCTCTGTTCTTATAAAAGGTTCTTGTGCTGCAGAAGGTGTTGAAGACGGAGTTTCCGGCTTTTTAGCAGAAGAAGAAAACTCGGACAGTTTTGCTAAAACAATAATTGAGGCAACAAAAGACCCCGAAGTTCTTAAAACTGTTGGCAAAGGCGCCGCAGATAAAGTTTATTACTCCTGGTTTGACTCTGTCCGCCTTGCATCAAAACGATACGAACATGTAATTGAAAATTACAGCAGAAAACATTATTTCGACGAATTGTTTTAACAAATATAAAAAACAGCATTTCACTTATGTGAAATGCTGTTTAATTTTTATCTTATATATTTTCAACCGCTTTAATACTTCTTTTTAATTATCAAGAAACATATCCAGTAAAGCGTTATAAGAATACAAACTGCAAAACTTGATGCCATAGATAATAAATCTTGCCCTAATAGTTTAAAAACAATGGTAGAAATCGCTGCAATTAAAACAAATAAATACCCTGCCCACGCCCATGATTTATTGCGAATAAATTTATTGCGCTCATCTTTAGTTTCAATTTCTAGTTTATCTCGATAAGATTCGTCTTTATAATAACGAAGTACACGAATCGAGTTAACAATACCAACGGCAATTAAAGCCCCACCCATTCCGCTCCAAAAAGAGTCTACTATTTCAGCACATCCTAAACCGAATAAAACACTTCCAAAGCAAATATATATTATACTTAAAATAATCTTTTTTCTCATTATATTAACTCCTCTCCAAAGATAAAAATTTCTTCAATTGACATATCAAAATATTTTGCAATTTTATAGGCTAACATAATTGAAGGATTATATCGTCCGTTTTCAAGAGAACTTATTGTTTGACGGGAAACCCCCATTGATTTAGCAAGTTCTTCTTGCAAAATTCCCCTGTCTTTTCTTATCTCTTCAATTCGGTTTTTCA
>JAZSLH010000138.1:0-9746 GCA_045535275.1 Acutalibacteraceae bacterium | reverse complement strand
GCACGGGCATAGGCACAGGCGAGAGGAGATTCGTCGAGCCCCTCGATATCGTCAACAAAACAAGCCTTTTTAAGTTTATCGGACAAAGGAAGTCCGATTGCCGCAGAGGTAGGGCTAACGTGTTTAAAAGAGGTTACAGCGGGCATACCAAGAGCCTCTTTAAGTTCTTTTACAAGTTGCCAGGAATTGAAAGCATCAAGGAAGTTAATAAAACCTGGACGTCCGTTTAATATTTCAATGGGAAGGTCTTCCCCACCCTCCATAAAGATTTTAGCGGGTTTTTGGTTGGGGTTGCAACCGTATTTAAGTTCAAACTCTTTCATAACTTTCTCCCTTAATTACTTATTTTTATTTATGATTATTTCGGTAGGCTCACTGCCGTCGAGAGGGATTTGACGTACAAAGAGTGATACCTTATTATCTTCGTTTAGGTTTTCCCAACAAATGTCTGCAAGTTCTTGAGCGGTGTTAGGAAGTTCTACTTCTTCGGGTTCGCCAAAGAAAGAAGGAATTGGGTCGCCGTCACACTTGTAGGTGTGGATAAAGTGGCCGACTCCGTTTTCGGGGGTATTGTAGTTAAAGAAGTATCTTCTGCAAGATTCTCCCCTGCCGTTAGCACTCTTTAAGATTGACATCTTGTAAGCGAAGGTTTTTCGGGGGAAGCAGTAGTAAAGGATACCTGAAATTCTGGGGGTGAAGTTTGGTGCATCATCTTCAAATTCACGAAGACCGCAAGCCTCTTCAAAGCCGTAGTGGTGTTCATTTTTGTTTATGCAGTCATAAATGGTATTGGTTTGGTCCCCGTTTGTGATAATGTCTATATTGCCGCCTTTGGTTGTAAGATAAGGATTATAGATGATAAGGTGCGGGTCGGATAGTTTGCTTTCATCGAAAGCCTTGGTTCGCATTCCGCCATCAAAACGCTCGAAAATGCGGTTACGGCTGTTAACGCTTCTGCCCATAATAAAATAGGCTATCATAGCAGATTTGCCGTCGGCCGATTTGCCGATTACAATACCTCTGCCGGGGTAAGAGTTTTCGGAAAGTAAAGTTTTTAAATCATACATTGCCATATTTTTCACCTTATCCTTTAATTTCTTTAGAAACCTTTTCTACCGAAAGTGGAAGAATTTTCCATTCGGCTTCTTCCATAACCCTTTTTTGAAGGGTTTCGGGGGTGTCGTCGTCTTTTATGTAGACTGCCTTTTGCATTATAATTTTTCCGCCATCGGGAATTTCGTTTACAAAATGCACCGTTGCTCCCGTAACTTTAACTCCGTAGTTTAAAGCCGCTTCGTGAACGCGAAGGCCGTAGAAACCTTTTCCGCAGAAAGACGGGATAAGCGACGGGTGGACATTTATTATTCGGTTAGCGAAATGAGAAGTGAATTTTTCGCTTAAAATACACATAAAGCCCGCAAGTACAATTATATCTATTTTATTATCTTCAAGTATTTCTATAAGGGTATCTTCGAACTCATTACCGAGAACTTTTTTACTGCAAACAACGGCTGTAATGTTGGCTTTTTTTGCTCGTTCTAAAGCAAAAGCACCCTCGTTATTTGAAATAACAAGTTTAATTTCGCCCGAAGAGATTATTCCGCTGTTCTTAGCGTCAATTAAGGCTTGAAGATTTGTTCCGCCGCCTGAAACCAAGACGGCAATTTTTGCTTTATCAGACATTTTTGTTCTCCTTATTCGAGAATTACTCCTTCATCGGATTTAACGATTTCGCCGAGTATGTAGGCGGTTTCACCGTTAGCGTTAAGTATATCAACCGCTTTTTGCGATTCTTCTTTAGATACTACAACGCTCATTCCAACGCCCATATTGAAGGTGTTGAACATATCACGCTCGGGAATATTGCCTGTTTCCATAATGAGTTTAAAGATTGGAAGAATTTTAACATCTTCCTTTTTAATTTTAGCCGAATAGCCTTCGGGAAGGCTTCTGGGAATATTTTCGTAGAAACCGCCACCGGTAATATGAGAAACGGCCTTAACCTTAACCTCATTCATTAAGGCAAGCATACTCTTTACATACATTTTAGTGGGGGTAAGTAGGGTTTCGCCAAGGCTTTTACCACCAAGTGCCTCAAGGGGCATATTAAGATTAGGATTATTTTCAATATCGAAAACCTTACGAATTAAAGAGAAACCGTTTGAGTGAATACCGGTAGAAGCAAGAGCAATAATAACATCTCCCTCGGCAACCTCTTTATTATTTAAGATTTTAGATTTATCTACAACACCGGTACAGTAACCGGCAAGGTCGTAGTCATCTTCGGGCATAAGACCGGGATGTTCTGCAGTTTCGCCACCGATAAGAGCGCAACCTGCTTGTACACAGCCTTCGGCTACACCGCCTACGATTTCGGCAATTTTTTCGGGGAAGTTTTTGCCGCAAGCAATATAGTCGAGGAAGAAAAGGGGTTTTGCTCCGCAGCAAATAATATCGTTAGCGCACATTGCAACGCAGTCAATACCAATTGTATCGTGTTTATCAAGAAGCATTGCAAGTTTGATTTTAGTGCCAACACCGTCAGTTCCGCTAACTAAAACGGGCTCGGTAATACCGGTAAGGTCAAGACCGAAACAGCCACCGAAACCGCCGACATCATCTAGGCAACCCTCATTTTTAGTTCGGGCAATATGTTTTTTCATAAGTTCAACAGATTTATAACCTGCAGTAATATCAACGCCTGCAGCAGCGTAACTTTCGGACATAGATTTGTTATGCATAATATTTATTCCTTTCCGTTCCAGCAGTAGGTGCATAGTTTGCAAGGCTCTAAACCTATTGCTTTAATTATTCCGTCGAGTGACTGAAATTCGAGCGAAGTAAAGTTCATTTTTTTAGCGATAGTATCGCGAAGCATTTTACCTCTTTCGGTAGAAGCGTCGATATATTCGTTTATATGTTTAGCGCCCTCCTCGCCCTCAAGTTCCAAAATGGTTTTTCTCGCTATCAGGTCTAAGTCGCTGTTTGTACGAGAGAAGTTCAGATATTTACAACTAAACATAATTGGCGGACAAGCCGAACGGATATGAACCTCTTTTGCACCGTTGTTATAAAGAAAATCAACCGTTTCTTTAAGTTGAGTTCCGCGAACGATAGAGTCGTCGACAAAGAGAAGTTTTTTGTCCTTAATGAGTTCAGGTACGGGAACCTGTTTCATCTTAGCAACCTTGGCGCGTTCGGTTTGCTTATTAGGGGTAAAGCTACGCGACCAGGTTGGCGTATATTTAATAAAGGGACGAGCGTATGGAGATTTAGAATTATTAGCGTAGCCAATTGCGTGAGGAACGCCCGAATCAGGAACGCCTGCAACCGAGTCAATATCTTGAGCTACACCATTCTTTTTATCGTTTTCTGCAAGAATTTCGCCGTTTTTCATTCGCATAACCTCAACATTCACGCCTTCGTAGGAAGAGGTTGGGTAGCCGTAGTAACTCCAAAGAAAAGAACAAATTCTCATTTCTTTTTGAGGCTCACTTAAAACCTTACAGTCGTCAGCCGAAATTTTTACTATTTCGGCGGGGCCGAGTTCCTTAAAGTCTTCAAATTCGAGTTTCTGATAGGCGAAAGATTCAAAGGAAACACAAAATCCGTCTTCCCTTTTTCCTATAAGCATAGGCAGTCTTCCGAGTTTATCTCTGGCGGCTATTATTTTTCCTTTTTCGGTTAGAATAAGAATTGAAGCCGAGCCGTCTATCTGTTCTTGAGCAAAGCGGATTCCTTCAACGAAACTTTCCTTTTGGTTTATAAGAGCGGCAACGAGTTCGGTATTATTTATTCCTCCGCCGTTCATCGAAAGAAACTGACCGCTGTTATCTGAAAGATAGCGATTTATCAGTTCCTCCGCATTATTTATTGCTCCGACAAAACAGATTGCATAACTTCCATTTCTTGAACGGACAAGCAAGGGTTGCGGGTCATAGTCACTTATACAGCCAATAGCCGCATTACCTTTGGCTTCTTCAAAGATATGTTCAAACTTTGTTCGAAAGGGCGAATTTTGTATGCTGTGAATTTTTCGTTGCATACCAAGTTCTTGGTCATACGCCGCAATACCTGCACGGCGAGTGCCCAGATGGGAATGATAGTCGGTTCCAAAAAACACATCTTCTATAGCGTCATTTTTTGAAACTACTCCAAAAAAGCCTCCCATAAAAACCTCCTGTAAAAAAAGCTGTTTAAAAAGAATTATTTATACTGATTAGAAACTTTTAAGTCTTTTTCTAAAACGGCGTCGGCATCGGCCTTTCTTCTTGCTTCAAGTTTAGCGGCAAGGCCGTCGTCAGACAGACTAATTATTTCGGCAGCCAGAAAAGCGGCATTTGCTGCTCCGTTTATTGCGACGGTTGCAACGGGAATTCCCGAAGGCATTTGAACGGTAGAAAGAAGAGCATCAAAGCCGTCAAGGGAAGACTTAATGGGGATTCCGATTACGGGAATTGTTGTATTTGCGGCAATAGCCCCGGCAAGATGGGCTGCCATTCCAGCGGCACAGATTAGAACGCCAAAGCCGTTTTTACGAGCATTTCTAGCAAACTCTCTTGCTTGCTCGGGAGTTCTGTGAGCCGAGTAGATATGAACTTCAAAGGGAATTTCAAAATCACGAAGGACATTAATCGCTTTTTCAACAACCGGAAGGTCGCTATCACTACCCATAATAATTCCAACTTTTTTCATAAAAGATTCCTCCTAATAAGCATAAAGGCAGTTCGACCTTTTAGGTAAGGTTGAACTGCCCAGACGGTCGACACTATACGGTGCTTTTGTTCCCATGTGGTAATCCACTTATCCGTCAGTTACAAAAGCCCGAAAATTGCATATAAAGTATATTATATAATATATAATATCAATACATTGTATATTGTAACATTTTGATAAGAAAAGGTCAAGAAAAATAACCTCGAAAAAAGGCTCCTTGTACACTTTTCGGCAGTATATTAAAATATACTTTAAAAAAAGACAAAAGTATGGTATAATATGCAAAAAATATTTAGCAAGGTGTTCTTAATGTCAATGATATTTCATCAAAAACTCCCTATTCCGAGGGAAATTAAAGAGCAATATCCGCTAAAACCACAAGTTGCCGAAAACAAGGAAAAACGGGACGCTCAAATCAGAAAAATTTTTACAGGGCAGAGTGATAAATTTGCTCTTATAATAGGCCCGTGTTCTGCCGACTGCGAAGAGTCGGTAATGGACTATGTTTACCGCCTTAAAGTTTTGCAGGAAAAGGTTAAAGACAAAATACTTATTATCCCGAGAATTTATACCAACAAACCTCGCACAACGGGCGAGGGTTATAAGGGAATGATTCATCAGCCCGACCCCAGCAAAAAAACCGATATGCTAAAAGGTTTACTTTCGATAAGACATCTTCACACAAGGGTTATTGAAGAAACAGGTTTTTCCTGTGCGGACGAAATGCTATACCCTGAAAACTACCGTTATCTTGACGATTTGCTCGGATATGTTGCAATTGGGGCTCGTTCGGTTGAAAATCAGCAACACCGCCTTGTTTCAAGCGGAATGGTAGTTCCGGTTGGAATGAAAAACCCGACAAGTGGCGACTTTTCGGTTATGCTAAACTCTATAACCGCCGCACAGCACTCCCACGATTTTATATATCGCGGTTGGGAGGTAACGACAAGCGGAAACCCCCTTGCCCACGCTATACTTCGAGGCTCGGTAAACAAGCACGGACAGGCTATACCTAACTACCACTATGAAGACCTTATAAGGCTTTATGAGTCCTACTCAAAGAAAAATCTTTCAAATATGGGAGTTATTGTTGATACAAACCATTCAAACTCGAACAAAAGATATGAAGAGCAGATGCGAATTTCAAAAGAAGTTCTGCATAGTATGCGTCACTCTTCTGATATTAAAAGAATGGTCAAGGGACTTATGATTGAAAGTTATATTGAGGACGGAAGTCAGAAAATCGGCGAAGGAATTTACGGAAAATCTATTACCGACCCTTGCCTTGGCTTTGAAAAAACCGAAAAACTTGTTCTTGATATTGCAGATGTGTTGTAGCAGTGGACAGTTTACAGTAAAAGGAAGTATGTATCAGATTGATACATACTTCCTTTTTATAGTTCTGCTATTACATCTACTTCTACTAAAACATTTTTAGGCAGAGTTTTTACTGCCACACAAGAACGGGCCGGTTTGCCTGTAAAATATTTACCGTAAACCTCGTTAAACTTTGCGAAGTTATCCATATCGGATAAAAAGCAAACTGTTTTTACTGCCTTTGAAATATCGGTTCCTGCGGCTTTTAGAACTTCACACAGATTTTTGCAGACCTGTTCGGTTTGCTCTTCGATAGTTTCGGCTTCAATATTTCCTGTTTTGGGGTTGATTGCAATTTGACCTGAGGTAAAGACCAAATTCCCAACCTTTACGGCTTGGGAGTAGGGACCGATTGCTTCGGGGGCATTAGGTGTATATATTTTTTCGCTCATAGCGATTTCTCCTTTTAGAAAGAATTTTCATTAACGGCGGGAGCAAGCCCCCGCCCTACATTATACTAATTTATAACCGGCATTAGTTAACGCTTCGGTAATTTCTTTAATGTGTTCAAAATTTCGGGTTTCAAGAACAATTCTAAGATAGCAACCGTTAATATCGGAGCCTTCCCCTGCTCTTTCGTGATGAACCGAGATAACATTACCGCCCTTGTCAGCAATAATATTTGAAACTCCTTTAAGTTGACCGGGTTTATCGACAAGTTCAACAAGAAGACTGCAGTTTCTGCCCGAACGGGATAGTCCGCGTTTGATTACTCGGCTTAAAATAGTAACGTCAATATTACCGCCCGAAACAATACAAACAACCTTTTTACCCTTAATATCTACCTTATCAAACATTGCGGCGGCAACAGATACCGCACCTGCACCCTCGGCAATCATTTTATGTTGTTCAATAAGGGTTAAAATTGCGGTTGCAATTTCATCTTCGGTAACGGTTACGATTTCGTCGACAAACTCTTTAACATAATTAAAGGTGTTCTCTCCCGGTTCTTTAACGGCAATTCCGTCAGCGATTGTAGAAACATTTTCAAGACGCATAATCTTATCGTCTTTAATTGAGTTAAACATACTTGGTGCTCCGGCTGCCTGAACACCGTAAATCTTAACATTGGGGTTAAGTTTTTTGGCAGCAAGGGCGACACCGGAAATTAGTCCGCCCCCTCCTATAGGCACAAAAATTGCGTCAACATCAGGCATTTCATTCATAATTTCAAGGCCGATAGTTCCCTGTCCTGCAATTACATTATCAGCATCAAAGGGGTGAATAAAGGTATAGCCCTTTTCGTCACGAAGGCGAATAGCCTCGGCATAGGCGTCGTCATAAACCCCCTCCACCATTACAACTTCGGCACCATAGCCTTTAGTTGCCTCAACTTTGGAAATAGGGGCACCGTCCGGCAGACAGATAACCGATTTTATTCCGTATTTTGTAGCAGCAAGAGCAACGCCCTGAGCGTGATTTCCCGCAGAACAGGCAATAACTCCCTTTTCTTTTTCTTCGTCAGAAAGTTGAGATATCATATAACCCGAACCGCGCACCTTAAATGAACCTGTAACCTGAAGATTTTCGGGTTTAAGGTAGATATCAACATTTGGGTTGATGGCGGGTGCTTTAATAAGGTCGGTATGACGCACAACATCTTTTAAAACATGAGCCGCGTGATAAACCTTGTCAAGAGTAATCATATAAATCCTCCAAAAAAATTACGCCTCTATGAAAAACATAGAGGCGAAGAAATTAAATCTCCGTGGTACCACTCTAATTGCTGAAAAACAGCCACTTTTACGTACTTTATTATACGCTTTACCTTTAACGCAGGTCTACGGATTGCTTAATTACCAAAGCGGTGTTAGGCTTTCAACTCAAGGGTGATTTTTGTATTTTCCTCATATTGCCTTACACCAAACGGCAACTCTCTTAAAATCAGACAAACACAACTGTCCCTATCAATGTTTTTCTAAATTATACCACTAAATATTTAAATGTCAATAATTATTTAATTACGCGAACACGGATAATTCCGTCAACTGCCATAAGTTTATCTTCAATTGAGTCGAAAACTGTTTCAGCGTCAAGGATAGAGTATGCATAGTCGCCCTTGGAAGCGTTCTGCATATTATGAACATTGATATTCTGTTCAGCAAGGGCAGTAGTAATAGCAGAAATTATACCGGGAATGTTCTTATGGATTACGCAAACACGGGCATCACTTGTTCTTGCCATTGAAACAGCGGGCATATTAACAGAGTTGGAAATATTACCATTTTCAATGTACTCGATAAGTTCGTGAGCAGCCATATAAGCACAGTTATCCTCAGATTCGGGGGTTGAAGCGCCAAGGTGAGGAATTGCGGTAACGCCATCTACGCCGATTACTTCATCAGACGGGAAATCTACAACATAGGACGCAACCTTGCCGGTTCCAAGTGCCTCAATCATATCGTCGGAATTAACGAGTTCTCCGCGAGCGAAGTTAAGAATTCTAACACCGTCTTTCATTTGAGCAAAGGTTTCTTTATTTACAAAGCCCTTGGTGTCCTTTGTACAAGGAATATGAAGAGAAATGTAATCACAGTTAGCGTAGATTTGGGCTAAATCATCACAGTAAACAACCGAACTTGAAAGATTCCAAGCGTTTTTAATTGAGAGATAAGGGTCATAACCATAAACCTTCATACCGAGTTTTTCAGCAGCATTAGCAACTAAAACACCGATTGCACCAAGGCCTACTACACCAAGGGTTTTGCCCATAATTTCGGGGCCGACAAAGTTACCCTTGCCCTTTTCAACCATTTTACCAACCTGGTCACCGTTACCCTTTAAGGTTTTGGCCCATTCAATAGAAGCGGCAACCTTACGGGAAGCAAGCATAAGACCACAGAGAACAAGTTCCTTAACGGCGTTTGCATTAGCACCGGGAGTATTAAAAACAACAATTCCCTCTTCAGCACAACGGTCGCAAGGGATATTATTAGTACCTGCACCTGCACGGGCGATAGCAAGAAGTGATTTATCAAACTCAACATCGTGAAGAGCAGCCGAACGGACTATAGCACCAACAGGGTTTTCAACTTCGTCTCCGATAGTGTATTTATTAGCGTCGAACTCGTTAACAGCAACAGAAGAAATTTTATTATAGGTTTTTATGTTATACATAATAGTACCTCCAAACAGTTTAGCCAATTAAAGCCTATTACTAACATTATATTACTAAATTTTAAAAAGTCAATAGCAGTTTGTTAAAAAAATATCATAGATTAGGGTTTATTGGAATAAAAAAGGATGTATCCGAAGATACATCCTTTAATTTAATTCAAATTATGAATTATTCGTTGATAGCGGTAACAACGCCCGAACCAACGGTACGTCCACCCTCACGGATAGCGAAGCGGAGACCCTCTTCGATAGCGATAGGAGTGATGAGTTCAACGTCCATTTCTACGTTGTCTCCGGGCATGCACATTTCAGTGCCTGCGGGAAGGGTGATAACACCGGTAACGTCGGTTGTACGGAAGTAGAACTGAGGACGATAGTTGTTGAAGAAGGGGGTATGACGGCCGCCTTCATCTTTAGAAAGAACGTAAACCTGACCATGGAACTTGGTGTGGGGGTTTACAGAGCCGGGTTTACAAAGAACCTGACCACGCTCGATCTCGTTTCTCTGGATACCACGGAGGAGAGCACCGATGTTG
>JAZSLH010000154.1:0-4581 GCA_045535275.1 Acutalibacteraceae bacterium | reverse complement strand
ATCGTATTTTATAGGTCTATGGTGCACACCATAGACCTGTTTTATTTCTTTAAATCACTAAAGTAAAGGAGAACACTATGAAATTAACAGGTGCTCAGATAATTATTGAAACTCTCATAGAGCAGGGCTGTAAAACCGCTTTCGGATATCCGGGCGGAGCCGTTCTTAATATCTATGACGAACTTTACAATAATTCTGATAGAATAGAGCATATCATAACTGCACATGAGCAGGGTGCTGCCCACGCTGCCGACGGATATGCAAGAGCAACAGGGGAGGTTGGCGTTGTAATTGCAACTTCCGGCCCCGGTGCTACTAACCTTGTAACAGGTATCGCTACTGCCCAACTCGACAGTGTGCCTGTTGTTGCTATTACAGGAAACGTTTCTACCGACCTTATCGGAAGAGATAGTTTCCAAGAAGTAGATATTATGGGGGTAACAATCCCCATAACAAAGCACAACTATTTTGTCAAAGATATAAATGAACTTGCCGACACAATAAGAGAAGCCTTTACAATTGCAAAGTCAGGCCGACCCGGTCCCGTTCTTATTGATGTTCCTAAAGATGTTCAACTTGCTGTTTGCGAGTATGAGCCTCAGCCCGTAACTAAACCTTATCCAATGGAACTTGCTTGCGATGAAAATATTAAGGCGGCGGCTGAAATAATAGGTGAGGCAAGAAGACCCTACATATATTGCGGCGGCGGTGTTGTTATCGGTGACGCTGCAAAAGAGGTTGTCGCTCTTTCTGAAAAAATTGACGCTCCTGTCGGTTGTTCAATGATGGGACTTTCGGCAATTTCAAGAGAACACGAAAATTCACTCGGTATGCAAGGTATGCATGGCACCTTTGCCGCCTCTCGCGCTATGGCAGAAGCCGATGTAATTATTGCTCTTGGTGTCCGTTTCTCTGATAGAGCAACCGGCAATAAGAAGAAGTTTGCGTCGGGTGCTCGAATTATTCATATTGATATTGAACCTGCTGAACTCGGTAAAAATATTCCGGCATATCTTGGAATAATTGCCGATGTCAAAGACGCCGTTTCCCGTCTTACCGATGCGGTAAAGGAGAAAAAGAATACCGAATGGCGCACGAAAGTTGACGAGTTCAAATCACGTGAGGTAAATCCTAACTTTAATCCCGATGATATGCGTCCTTTCCAAATTATCGACTGCGTAAATAAGTATACCAAAGACGATACGGTTATTGTTACCGACGTCGGTCAACATCAGATGTGGACGGCCCAGCGTTATAAGTTTAAACGGCCCCGTACTTTTGTTACTTCGGGCGGTCTTGGAACAATGGGCTTTGGCCTTGGTGCCGCAATCGGTGCCGCAACCGGAACCGAGAGAAAAACCGTTCTGTTTACAGGTGACGGAAGTTTTGGTATGAATTTAAACGAACTTGCTACCGCTGTTTCCTTTGACGTTCCTGTAATTGTGGTTATTATGAATAACGGAGTTCTTGGAATGGTTCGCCAGTGGCAGAGTATTTTCTATCAGAAACACTATTCCAATACTACTTTAGGCAGAAAGACCAACTTTAAAAAATTGGCAGAAGCCTTTGGCGCCGACGGATACGAGTGTAATACAATGGAAGAGTTCGAAAAAGCCTTTTCTACCGCTTTTGAAAAGGGAACTCCCGCTGTTATCGACTGTCATATTGATATGGACGAAATGGTTCTTCCTATGACCCCTCCCGGCGGTACAGTCGACCAGATGATAGTCAAGAAAAAAGATATAAACCTTTAGAAAGGAGAACCCAGATGAAGCAATTTGTAATATCTATCCGTGTTCGTAACAAATTCGGTGTTTTGTCCCGCGTTGCCTCAATGTTCTCCCGACGAGGTTTTAACATTGACAGTTTAACCGTTTCGGCAACCGAAACCGAGGGAATTTCGAGAATGACAATTGCCGCAACGGGCGATGTTTATACAAAAAAGCAGATTATTTTGCAACTTAACCGTCTTCACGAGGTGGTTTCAATAAGCGAAATGCCTTATGAAACCTCTTTAATCAGAGAACTTTTACTTATTAAAATTAAAAATTCTTCCGAAAGACATCAAGAAATTATGGATACCGTCAATATCTTTAAAGGAAGCATTATTGACTACGCTCCCGATTCTTTCTGCATAGAGGTAACGGGAGAATCTTCAAAACTCGACACCTTTATAAGTGTTGTTAGTTCCTACGGAATTATTGAAATGTGCAGAACGGGTGCCGTTGCTCTTTCCCGTGGCTCACAGGCTCTTCGTCAAATAGATATGGGCTATTTGAATGTTTACAAAAAAGATTAAAATAAATTAAAAACAAAGGAGAAATTAAAATGTCAACTCAAAGAATGTTTTATGAATCTGATTGCAACCTTGCTCTTTTAGAGGGCAAAACCGTTGCTATTATCGGCTACGGCTCACAGGGCCACGCCCACGCAAAGAATCTTCGTGATTCGGGCGTAAATGTTATTATCGGACTTTACACCGGTTCAAAGAGTGCAATTAAAGCAGAAGCCGACGGTTTCGAGGTTTACACCACCGCTGAAGCAACCAAAAAGGCTGACATCGTTATGATTCTTATAAACGATGAATATCAGGCAAAGGTTTATAAAAACGAAATCGCTCCCAACCTTAAGCCCGGTATGACTATTGCTTTTGCTCACGGCTTCAATATTCATTTCCAACAAATCGTTGTTCGCGATGACTGCAACGTTATCATGGTTGCTCCCAAGGGTCCCGGCCACACCGTTAGAAGCGAATATCAGGTTGGAAAAGGCGTTCCTTGCCTTGTTGCCGTTCATCAAGATGCTACAGGTAACGCTTTAGATTTAGGTCTTGCTTATGCTCTCGGAATTGGCGGTGCTCGTGCAGGCGTTCTTGAAACCACCTTCCGTACCGAAACCGAAACCGACCTCTTCGGCGAACAGGCTGTTCTTTGCGGCGGTGTTTGTGCTCTTATGCAGGCTGGATTTGAAACCCTTGTTGAAGCAGGCTACGACCCCAGAAATGCTTATTTTGAGTGTATCCACGAAATGAAACTTATCGTTGACCTTATCTATCAATCCGGCTTTGCAGGAATGAGATACTCTATCTCTAACACTGCTGAATACGGCGACTATATCACGGGGCCCAAGATTATTACCGAAGACACCAAAAAGGCTATGAAACAAATCCTTACCGACATTCAGGACGGCTCTTTTGCTAAAGAATTCCTTCTTGATATGTCCGAAGCAGGCGGCCAGGCTCACTTTAAGGCTATGCGTAAACTCGCAAGCGAACACTGCAGTGAACAGGTTGGCGAAGACGTTCGCAAACTCTACACCTGGAACGACGAAGAAAAGTTCATCAATAACTAATTATAATCATTTTGTATGGGAGGGGATTACCCCTCCCGTACAAGAGATTTAAAGGAAAGATAAAACTCTTTATATTTGCTTTAAATTTCTTGAATTTTCAGGAGGAAACTTATGAAAAGCGATATTATGAAAAAAGGCCCCGAAAGAGCACCCCAGCGTTCACTCTTAAAGGCGGCAGGTTATTCTGATAATGAAATTAAAAAACCGCTAATCGGTATTGTAAACTCCTTTAACGAAATCGTGCCCGGCCATGTTCATTTAGAGCGTATTTCCCGTGCCGTTAAAGATGGTGTTCTTGCCGCCGGCGGAACTCCAATGGAGTTTAATACAATTGCCGTTTGCGACGGACTTGCTATGGGCCACGAGGGAATGAAATATTCTCTCGTTACCCGCGAAATTATTGCAGACAGCGTTGAATGTATGGCTAAAGCCCACGCGCTCGACGGTTTAGTGTTTATTCCTAACTGCGATAAAATCGTTCCCGGAATGGTAATGGCTGCTTGTAGGCTAAATATTCCCGCTATCTTCGTTTCGGGCGGTCCGATGCTTTCAACTTGTGAGTTTAACGGTCGTGCTATGGACTTAAACTCGGTTTTCGAAGCGGTTGGTGCCTATAAGAATGGAACAATAAATGAAGATGAACTTGACTTTGTTGAGGGTAACGCTTGTCCGGGTTGCGGTTCTTGCTCGGGTATGTTTACCGCAAACTCTATGAACTGCCTTTGCGAAGCCCTTGGAATTGCCCTTAAGGGTAACGGTACTATCCCCGCTGTTCACGGTGCACGTCAGCGTCTTGCAAAAAATGCGGGTGAGCAGATTATGACTTTAGTCCAAAAAGATATTAAACCTCTTGACATTATTACTGAAAAGGCTCTTCGTAATGCATTAACGGTAGATATGGCTCTTGGTTGTTCTACCAACTCTGCACTTCATCTTGCCGCTATTGCTCACGAAGCACATATCGATTTCGACCTTCACATGATTAACGAAATCAGCGAAAAAACCCCCAACCTATGCCATCTTGCTCCCGCAGGTCATCATCACATGCAAGATTTAGAGGCGGCGGGCGGTGTTTATGCCGTAATGGGTGAACTAAGTTTTGCGGGTTACCTCGAAACTGATGCCCTGACTGTAACAGGAAAAACTGTTGCCGAAAACATTAAGGGTTGCCGTTCTAAAAATACCGAGGTTGCTAAAACTGTTGCCCAGCCTTATACAAAAACGGGCGGT
>JAZSLH010000135.1:0-2194 GCA_045535275.1 Acutalibacteraceae bacterium | reverse complement strand
TTCATGAATACAACAATGTAGGGAACGCCAACCTGACGAGCAAGGAGAAGGTGCTCCTTGGTCTGAGCCATAGGTCCGTCAGTAGAAGCGATAACGAGGATAGCACCGTCCATCTGAGCAGCACCGGTAATCATGTTCTTAACATAGTCAGCATGTCCGGGGCAGTCAACGTGTGCATAGTGTCGAGCGTCGGTCTCGTACTCAACGTGTGCGGTATTGATAGTAATACCACGCTCTCTCTCTTCGGGAGCCTTATCGATGTTTGCATAGTCCTCAAACTGTGCCTGACCTTTAAGAGAAAGGTACTTAGTGATAGCAGCAGTGAGTGTGGTCTTACCATGGTCAACGTGACCGATGGTACCAATGTTTACATGGGGCTTAGTTCTTTCAAATTTTGCCTTTGCCATTTGGAATTTCCTCCTTAAATTTACAAATAAAAACTAAACGAGAGTCTTCGCATTTTATTTTAACAAAAACATCTCAATATTTCAAGTATTATTTTAACAAGAATTAATCTTTCTTAGCTCTTGTAGAAATAATTTTTTCAGCGATGCTCTTGGGAACTTCCTGATATCCGTCAGGCTACATTACATACTGACCACGGCCCTGAGATTTAGAACGGAGGTCGGTAGCGTAACCGAACATATCGCTAAGAGGTACACGAGCGTTAATTTGCTTAGCACCTGTTCTGTCTTCGAAAGACTGAATCATACCACGACGAGAGTTAAGGTCGCCGATAACGTCGCCCATATACTCTTCAGGTACAATTACGGTAACCTTCATTACGGGCTCGAGAAGCACGGGGTTGGCCTTTCTTGCAGCCTCTTTGAATGCCATAGAACCGGCAATCTTAAACGCCATTTCAGAAGAGTCAACTTCGTGGTAAGAACCATCATAAAGGGTAACCTTAACGTCAACTACAGGGTAACCTGCGAGTACACCGGAAGAAAGGGCACCCTGGATACCTGCGTCAACAGGACCAATGAATTCCTTGGGAATTGAGCCACCGGTAACGGCGTTAATAAACTCATATCCCTTTCCGGTTTCGTTGGGTTCAAGTTTAATCTTAACATGACCGTACTGACCTGAACCACCAGACTGACGTTTGTATTTAGTTTCGTGGTCAACAAGGTTACGAACGGTTTCTTTATAAGCAACTTGAGGAGCACCAACATTTGCTTCTACCTTAAATTCACGGAGAAGACGGTCAACGATGATTTCAAGGTGAAGTTCACCCATACCAGCGATGATGGTTTGTCCGGTTTCTTCATCGGTATAAGCCTTAAAGGTGGGGTCTTGTTCAGCGAGTTTGGCAAGCGCGATACCCATTTTCTCCTGACCTGCTTTGGTCTTGGGTTCAATAGCAACGCGGATAACCGGCTCGGGGAAGTTCATAGATTCAAGAATTACGGGATTCTTTTCGTCGCAAAGAGTATCACCGGTAGTGGTATTTTTGAGACCTACGCAAGCGGCAATATCACCTGCATAAACGGTTTCAATATCTTCACGATGGTTAGCGTGCATTTGGAGAATACGTCCCATACGTTCCTTGTTGTCCTTAACAGAGTTAAGAACAGAAGCACCAGCATTAACAGTTCCGGAATAAACACGGAAGAAAGCGAGTTTACCAACGAAGGGGTCGGTAGCAATCTTGAATGCGAGTGCAGCGAAGGGTTCTTCGTCAGAAGAGTGACGAACTTCTTCTTCCTCGGTATCGGGATTGATACCCTTAATTGCTTCTACGTCGGTAGGAGCGGGCATATAATCAACGATATTATCGAGGAGGGGCTGAACGCCCTTGTTACGATAAGAAGTACCGCAACAAACAGGAACCATTGTGCTTTCAATGGTAGACTTTCTGATGATACGTTTCATATCTTCAACCGAGGGCTCTTCACCTTCGAAATATGCCATCATAAGGTCGTCGTCCATTTCAACAATGTGTTCAATCATTTCACCGCGGTATTTTGCGGCAATTTCCTTCATATCTTCTGGGATTTCCTCGACGCGAACATCCATACCCTTATCATCATAATAGATGATAGCGTTGTTGTTTACGAGGTCAACAATTCCCTTGAAGGTATCTTCAGCACCGATAGGAAGTTGAATCGGAACTGCATTACACTGGAAACGTTCTTTAACCATTTTAAGAACGTTAAAGAAGTCGGCTCCCATAATGTCCATTTTGTTAACA
>JAZSLH010000129.1:0-4084 GCA_045535275.1 Acutalibacteraceae bacterium | reverse complement strand
GCCCCGAAACTGCTCAGGGTATTTTCGTAAACTACGCTAATATTCAACGTTCTACCCGTAAAAAACTTCCCTTTGGTGTTTGCCAAATCGGTAAATCTTTCCGTAACGAAATTACCCCCGGTAACTTTATTTTCCGTACCCGCGAATTTGAACAAATGGAATGCGAATTCTTCTGCAAACCCGATACCGACCTTGATTGGTTCTACTACTGGAAAGATTTCTGCAAAAACTGGCTCTTAAATCTTGGTCTGAAGGAAGAAAATCTCCGCCTTCGTGACCACGAAAAAGAGGAACTTTCCTTCTACTCAAAAGCCACTACCGATATCGAGTTCCTCTTCCCGTTCGGTTGGGGCGAACTTTGGGGAATTGCCGACCGTACTAACTACGACCTTGGTCGTCACCAGGAAGCAAGTGGTAAATCTCTTGAATATTTCGACCAGGAAACTAATGAACACTATGTTCCTTATGTTGTTGAACCCTCTCTCGGTGCCGACCGTGTGGCTCTTGCCTTCCTCTGCGACGCCTATGACGAAGAGGTAGACGATAAGGGCGAAACCCGTGTTGTTCTTCGCTTGCACCCCGCTTTAGCCCCCTTTAAGTGTGCCGTTTTACCGCTCTCTAAAAAGTTAGCCGAACCCGCAGGCGAAGTCTTTGATATGCTTGCTAAACACTTTATGGTTGATTATGACGATGCAGGTTCAATTGGTAAGCGTTACCGCCGTGAAGACGAAATTGGTACCCCGTTCTGTATCACTTTTGATTTCGATTCTTTAGAAGACGGCTGTGTAACCGTTCGTGACCGCGACACAATGGAACAAACCCGCGTTAAAATCGACGAACTCGTTAAATATATTTCCGAAAAAATTGAATTCTAATAAAAAAGAACTGAATGGCAGGCCATTCAGTTCTTTTTTTATTTTTCAAGCAGTCTATCCATAATAGACGGACCGTGTTCAATATAAACTTTTGTAGAAGCGGCGGTAGCCTCTGTAAAGGTATCAACGCCGTTTAACTTTTTACGACAGTCATAAATCATAAAGGGGACAGGCTCACTCGAATGAGTTTTGGTAAGCAGGGGAGTCGGGTGGTCAGGGCAAATAAGAATTCTATACTCTTCGCCCATATTGTCAAGAGCCTCTTTAACGGGTGCTAAAATCAGTTTATCAATAAGTCCGATTGACTTAACCTTGTTTTCGGGCTCGCATCGATGACCGCATTCGTCAGGGGCTTCAACGTGAACATAAACTAAATCACAACCGTTTTTAAAACTCTCGATTGCGGCGTTTGCTTTACCTTCGAAGTTGGTGTCAATATATCCGGTTGCCCCATCAACTTCAGGGGTTTCCATTCCTGCGCAAATTCCAATTCCTTTAAGCAAATCAACCGCCGAAATTACACAGCCCGAAACCCCGTTTTTCTCCTTGAAGTTCTCTACAACGGGCTTTGTGCCTTCGCCCCAAAGCCAAATTGAGTTTGCGGGTTTTTCGCCCTTTTTAACACGCTCAATATTTACAGGGTGGTCTTTTAAAAACTCATAACTTTTCTTCATAAGTTCAATAAGGGGTTTTGCGTTTTCGTGCTGACTTAAATACTCGCCAATAACCTTTCCGCTTATATCGTGAGGAGGGGTCATATTGCCAAGATTTGTTGTTCCGCCGTCTACAACAAGGCAGTGGCGGTAACTAACGCCCGAATAAAAGCGGTAAATATCACTACCTAACTTTTCTTCTACCGTTTTAATAATCTCTCTTGCCTCTGCCGAAGAAATATCTCCCGCACAGTAGTCAACCATAGTCTTGTCTTCGTATTTTTCTTCGTCGCTAAGGGTTACAATGTTACAACGAAGAGTAACGTCGGTGTCTTTAAGGTCAATTCCAATACTTGCCGCTTCAAGTGGAGAACGGCCGGTGTAAGAAACGGTCGGGTCATACCCCATAACCGAAAGGTTTGCAACGTCGCTTCCGGGTTTAAGTCCGTTAGCAACCGTTTTACAAAGACCCACTTCACTAACCTTTGCAAGAGCGTCCATATTAGGCTTGTCTGCAAGTTCCATCGGAGTTTTTAAATTTAAGTATTCAGACGGGGTGTCAGCCATTCCGTCACAAAGTAACACTAAATATTTCATTTTAAAACCGCCTTATGTAAATTTATATATACATTATATTCCTAAAATACATTATTGTAAAGAAAAAAGACTTTATTATTTTTAAGAAATGTTATATTATATAAACGGTGATTAAATGTCAAAAGTGGAAATACTTGCCCCCGTTGGCAGCAAAGAAATGTTAATCGCCGCCGTCAGAAGCGGTGCAGATGCGGTTTATTTAGGCCTTGAAAACTTCAACGCCCGAAGAAACGCTGAAAACTTCACTACCGAGTCTTTAAAAGAAGCGGTAGAGTTTTGTCATGTCCGCGGAGTAAAGGTGTATCTAACCCTTAATATAATACTTTCTGATAAAGAACTTGAAGATGCGGTAGTTCAGACAGTAACCGCCGCAAAACTCGGAATTGACGGTGTAATTACCGCAGATATAGGCTTTTCCTGTGCTCTTCATAGCGCTGTGCCCTCTCTTCCTATTCACGCCTCTACTCAAATGACGGTTCACTCGCCTCTGGCAATTAAACCCCTTAAAGAAATGGGCTTTTCTCGTGTTGTTGTGTCCCGTGAAATGAGCAAATCTGAACTTGTTGAATTTTGTAAAACGGCTAAAGAATATAATATGGAGGTCGAGGTTTTTGTCCACGGAGCCCTTTGCATGTCAATGTCGGGGCAGTGTCTTCTTTCGGCAATGCTTGGAGGAAGAAGCGGAAACCGAGGCCTTTGTGCAGGTCCTTGCCGTCTTCCTTTTTCTGCTGAAAACTCAAGCGGTTATGATTTAAGCCTTAAAGACTTATCTTTAATTTCTTATTTAAACGAACTAAAAGATATGGGCGTAACCTCCTTTAAAATTGAGGGAAGAATGAAACGCCCCGAATATGTAGCCGCCGCAACCGCTGCCTGTCGACAGATGCTCTGTCAAGGCTGTGTAGATGAGGAAATATCCTCTGCTCTTGAAAAGGTCTTTTCCCGTTCTGGCTTTACAAGCGGATATTATACGGGAAAACTAGGTAAAGATATGTTCGGTATCAGAACAAAAGATGATGTTACCGCTTCGGATAAAGTTTTTGCCTTTTTACATACACTCTACCGAAATGAACGCCAAAGCGTTAAGATTAGAGGAAAGGCAGAAATTAAGGAAAATATGCCAATCAGTTTCACGGTAAGCGATGGCGTTAACACCGCAACCGTTTACTCGGTTACTCCCGAAAAGGCAATAAAGCGACCGATAGACGAAGACTTTGTTTCACAAATGCTTTGCAAAACGGGCGGTACACCCTATTATTTTGAGCAACTTGTTGCTGGTATAGACGAGGGTATAACCGTCAGGGCAGGGGACTTAAACTCTCTTCGAAGAAAAGCCCTTGAAGAACTTTCGGCTATTCGTTCAAAAGGTGTTGATATATCGGCTGATTTTTCGACTTTAAATACTTCAAGTCCTAAAAAATCAAATATATCCCCTAAAACTGTTGTCAGAATAGATAACATTGAACAACTTACCCAAAAGGTAAAGAAAAGCGACCTTGTTGTCGTTCCTATAAGTTTAAATCTCGAGTTACTGCCCCCAAATCTCAATATTGCCGTAGAACTTCCTCGCGGAATTTCAAACGAGAAGTATATTCTCTCCCGCCTTGAGTCCTTTAAGGAAAAGGATGTAAAAATTGCCTTTTGTTCAACGCTTTCTGCGGTAGAACTCGCTAAAAAAGTCGGGCTTGAATATGTCAGCGACTTCGGTTTTAATGTCTATAATTCAAACTCGCTTTTATACCATAAAAATCAAAATGCGTTAGCAGCCGTCTTATCCGCCGAAATATTACTTTCCGACGCTAAAAATCTGGCAGACGGTTTGCAAAGGGGCATTATTTCATACGGAAGAATTCCCCTGATGCTTACCCGCAACTGTCCAATTAAAAACGGGCAAAACTGTAATAAATGTTTAAGAAGCAAAAGCCTTATCGACCGCAAATCTGCTGTTTTCCCGGTCCG
>JAZSLH010000011.1:0-1611 GCA_045535275.1 Acutalibacteraceae bacterium | reverse complement strand
GAAGGTCCGTTATAGGCTTCTGCTTCTTTAATTGCCTTTAAGGTCTGATTCTGGTCAGCACCCATAGCAATCTGTGCTACATAGATGTAGCCGTAGGACATTGCGATTTCAGCAAGTGACTTTTTAGCAATGGCTTTACCTGCAGCAGCAAACTGAGCAACCTGACCGATTTGGGAAGCCTTGGAAGCCTGTCCGCCGGTGTTAGAGTAAACTTCGGTATCGAATACCATAATGTTTACATCGTTACCGCTAGCGAGAACATGGTCAAGTCCGCCAAATCCAATATCGTAAGCCCAACCATCTCCACCAAATATCCAAACAGACTTCTTGGAGAGATACTCTTTCTTAGCAAGAACGGCCGGAGCAGCAGGACAACCATTATTAGCAGCCTTTTCAAGTTCGCTAACAAGAGCGATTGTAGCCTTACCGTTAGCCTCACCGTCATTAACGGTTGCAAGATATTTATCAGCGGCAGCCTTAAATTCATCGGAAGCCTTGTCAGAAGCAGCCATTTCTTTAACCTGCTCAATAAGTTGGTCACGGATAGCCTTCTGGCCTAAATACATACCCATACCGTGTTCAGCGTTGTCTTCGAAGAGGGAGTTTGCCCAAGCAGGACCGTGACCCTCTGCGTTTACAGTGTAGGGAGAGGTTGCAGCGGGACCGCCCCAGATAGAAGAACATCCGGTTGCGTTAGAAATATACATTCTGTCGCCGAAGAGTTGGGTGATAAGACGTGCATAAGAGGTTTCTGCACAACCTGCGCAAGGGCCGGAGAATTCGAGTAAGGGCTTCTTGTACTGGCTGGTAATAAGGTTAGCAGCAGACGCAACATCGGCCTTTTCGGTAACCTTGGCAACACAGTAATCAAATACTGCCTGCTGGTCTTCTTGACTTTCGCGAGAAACCATTTTAAGAGAGTTGGTGGGACAAACGCCTACACAAACTCCGCATCCCATACAGTCAAGCGGAGAAACAGCAAGTGTGTATTTGTAAGAAGTTTTGAAGATGGGCTTGGTGCCGAGTTTCATATTTTCAGGAGCGGCAGCAACCTCTTCTTCGGTCATAGCGTAAGGACGAATGGTAGCGTGGGGGCAAACGAAAGAACACTTGTTACACTGAGCGCAGGTGGTGTTATCCCACTCGGGAACCATAACTGCAACTCCGCGTTTCTCGTAAGCCGATGCACCCTGCTCGAAAGTACCGTCTGCATAGTCAACGAAAGCAGAAACGGGAAGAGCGTCGCCGTCCATTTTAGCAACAGGCTTCATAACGGTGTCAACCATCTTAACGAGTTTGTCAGGTCCGTTTGAAGCGGCCTCGGCAGCATCGTCGGTAGCATCTGCCCAAGAGGCAGGAACGTCGATTTTAACAAAAGCAGTTGCACCAGCGTCGATAGCCTTATGGTTCATACCAACGATGTCCTGACCTTTTTTGAGGTAAGACTTGGTAGCAGCGTCTTTCATATACTGAATTGCATCTTCGCGGGGCATAATGTCTGCGAGTGCGAAGAATGCAGACTGAAGAATAGTGTTGGTACGTTTGCCCATACCGATAGAAGCAGCAAGGTCAATAGCGTTAACGGTGTAAAGTTGAACATCGTTTTTAGCA
>JAZSLH010000056.1:0-2458 GCA_045535275.1 Acutalibacteraceae bacterium | reverse complement strand
TGACATATCCGCATATATCGGATATAATTTAATAAAGTATTTTTGCTTTGCCACCCTGTTAGGAGTTGCTGCTCCTCGGGTGGCCTTTTTATTTACCACCATTTTTTCATCTTTTTGCCTCCTGTTATTTTTTTACAACTTTAGAATAGCATTATTCAACCAATTTAAAAATTTTGTCGAACGCTGTCGAATTCAGATGCGTTTAGTCGGTTAAACACTTTCTGTAAAAAAAATATCTTCAACCGTAGTATCCAAAGCATTAGCAATCTTTACTAAAGTTTTGGTAGTCGTTGTCTTTGCCTCTCCACTTTCAAGAGCAACAATAGTACCGCGACTGACCCCGCTTTGTACAGCCAGATTTTCCTGTGTCATACCTTTCGCCTCTCGAACCTCTTTAATTCTGTAACCCATCGTTTCACCTCCTCGTTTAACCGATTGCACAAACATTGTAACATACGATTTTTATTTTGTCAAGCCTATTAAACAAAAAAGTGTTAAATTTCTTAAACATTTTCTTGACAATGCCCCTTTTTAAATGTATAATAGGTTTAACAAAACTAGAAGGAGAAGTATTATGACGCTTTCAGAGCTGATTGTATCCTACCGAAATGAAAACAACTTGTCGCAAAGAAAATTTGCTGAACTGTGCGACCTCTCCAATGGATATATCTCTATGCTTGAAAAGGGTGAAAACCCTAAAACCAAGCAACCTATAACCCCTACCCTTCCTATGCTTAGAAAACTCGCCAAAGGTCTTAACCTTTCTATAAATGAGTTATTTTCTATGGTTGATGACATTGATATAATATTAAGTGAAGGCGATTTTTCCAACAAATTCCCCCCACCAACCGCAACAGAGGACTATGTCACCTTCCCCGTTATCGGAGAAATAGCAGCAGGATATGATAGTATTGCTCTTGAGGAATGGGAGGGAGATACTGCAGATATACCCGTTTCTATGCTTCGAGGCAGAAACCCCGGCGAATACTTTGTTCTTCGCGTTAAAGGTGATTCAATGTATCCCTTATATATGGAAGACGATAAAGTGCTTATTCTGAAACAGTCAACCCTTAACTACAGCGGACAGGTCGGCGCCGTGCTTTATGATGGAGAACTTGCAACCCTTAAAAAAGTAGAATTTGTCAAAGGCGAAGACTGGATGAAACTTATCGCCATAAATCCAAACTTCCCGCCGAGAAAAATCGAGGGAGCGGAACTGGAGCGCTGTAAAATTATGGGAATACCCAAACTTTTAATAAGAGATATTGAGAATTAGGAGTTAATATGGAAGAAAACAAAGCAACTCTGCCCGAAAATGTACACCTATCAATAGATTTTAATTCTCTGTCGCAGGAAGAACAACAACTGGTGCTCAGCTGGATAGAACGCATAAATAAAGAAAAATAATAACACGCCCCATCCCACGAAAAACAGGACAGAGCGTATGTCGGACGAGCCGACTGCAAATGATTGGTACCCACTTGCAGTCTTATTTTATCATAATCGTCCGAATTTTGCAATAATAAGTTGCTTATTTAGAAAGGACGATTTTTTTATGCCAATATATAAAACAGGAAAGGTGAAAGACGGCAAACAGCAGTATCGGGTAATATTCTGCTATACCGACTCCTTCGGGAAATATAAACAACTCTCTAAATGTGTTTATGGCGCCGCAGAGGCAAAACTGACAGAAATAGAACTGCAGCATAGGGTTGAAGAAAAAGAACTCTCTTCAAACATAACTGTTGAAAGGCTCTATCAAGAATACTATTCCTCTGTGGCCCACGAACTCAGAGCAAGTACACTTAGCAAAAAAGAAGCCACATTTAATAATCACATACTGCCTATACTTAAATCATATCGGCTTTCAAAACTTACCGTCCCGGTCCTTCAAAACTGGAAAAATGAAATTGCCGAGAAGAGTTTAAGCATTCGAATGAAGCAAAATATATATAAAGAATTCAGCGCCTTGCTTAATTATGCGGTAAGAACCGACCGACTTAAAATCAATCCTCTTTCCAAAGTCGGAAACTTTAAAGATGCTTATACTTTTGACTGCCCCGAAGAAAAAATACGCTACTATAGTGTAGAACAGTTTAAAAAATTCATAACAGTTGCCGAAAGCCACTTAAACAGTTTAAATGAACACGGCTACTATATCTTCTTTATGATAGCCTTTTATACCGGTATGCGAAAGGGCGAAATAAATGCGCTCAGATGGTGTGATATAAAGGATAACGTTATTCATATAACCCGCTCTGTAAACCAAAAACTTAAGGGCAAGGATTATGAGTTTACTCCTCCAAAAAATGTTTCAAGTGTTCGAAAACTGCAAATTCCTAAAAATCTACTGTTGGCTCTCGAAGAACATAAAACCATACAGCAACAAAACTGTGAAGGTTGGAATGAGGAGTTCCTTGTCTGCGGCGGAATAACCTGCCTAAGCGATACGGCTATA
>JAZSLH010000181.1:0-2101 GCA_045535275.1 Acutalibacteraceae bacterium | reverse complement strand
AATTTTTTGCGGAGGTTTAAAAATATTTAAACTTCCGCAAAAATAACCCTTGACATTTAATGACAATGTTGATATAATATCAACGTTGCGAATTTGATCTATTAGCTCAGCCGGCAGAGCACTTGACTTTTAATCAAGGTGTCCGGAGTTCGAATCTCCGATAGATCACCAAAAAACTCCGCTTAACTAGCGGAGTTTTTTCCTTTTTAGCAAAGAATAAATACTTAATACGGTTGACAAATATATGTGAAAAGAGTTATAATAATTAGAAATAATATCTAGGAGTTATTTGATGTCATCTAAAAAATTCTCAACAATTACACCTGAAATAGTTGAACTTTCAAAACTATGTTCTCAAAATGATAAAATACCGCCGGAACTTTTTGTTGAAAATAAAGTTAACCGAGGACTTCGTGATGCAAAGGGAAAGGGAGTCCTTACAGGTCTTACTGAAATTTCAACAAGTTACTCTTCTCGCGAAATTGATGGTGTAGTTACGCCCATTGATGGAGAACTCTATTATAGAGGAATAGATATTAATGATTTGGTTGGCGGTTTTCTTAAAGAAGACAGATTCGGTTTCGAAGAAACTGTTTATCTCCTTCTTTTCGGTGAATTACCCAACAAAAACCAACTTGATGAATTTAATAAACTTATTGCCGCTAACAGAGCATTACCGAAAAACTTTGTCCGTGATGTTATTATGAAGGCTTCAAACGGTGATATAATGAACTCTCTGGCTCGAAGCGTTCTAACACTATATTCTTACGATGATTTAGCAAACGACACATCTATACCCAACGTTCTTAAACAATCAATTCGTCTTATATCAACATTTCCTTTAATGGCTATATACGCTTACCACGCTTATAATCATTTCAGAAAAGGCAAACCTCTTCTTATACATAACCCTAACCCTAAGTTGTCTACCGCTGAAAACATCTTAAGTATGCTTCGTCCCGACAATAAATACACCGAACTTGAGGCAAAAATCCTTGACCTTGCCCTTGTTCTTCACGCTGAGCACGGCGGAGGTAATAACTCTACCTTTACCGACCGAGTTGTTACTTCTTCTGGAACCGATACATATTCTGCAATTGCGGCGTCTCTTTGTTCGCTTAAAGGTCCTAAACACGGCGGTGCAAATATTAAGGTTTGTCAGATGTTCGACGCTATGAAAAAAGAAATCCGTGACTGGACCGATGAGGAAGAAATCCGAGATTATTTAAAAAGAATGCTTAACAAAGAAGCGTATGACAAATCAGGACTTATTTATGGCATTGGTCACGCAGTTTATACTGTTTCTGACCCTCGTTGTAATATCTTTAAGGGTTTTGTTGAACAACTCGCGGTTGAAAAGGGAAGAGAGAAAGAATTTGTTCTTTACTCGAATATTCACCGTCTTGCACCTGAGGTTGTTGCAGAGCATAAAAATATGCAGAAAAAGGTTAGTGCGAACATTGACTTTTACAGTGGATTCGTTTATTCAATGCTTGACCTGCCTCAAGAACTCTATACCCCGATTTTTGCAATTGCACGAATCTCCGGTTGGAGTGCTCACAGAATTGAGGAACTTGTAAACTCAAGTAAAATCATTCGCCCCGCATATTTAAGCGTTCAGCCCGAACGAGATTATGTAAAACTCGAAGATAGATAAAATTAAAGACCGATGTACTTTTGTACATCGGTCTTTTTTTGTTAAAGGAGTTCTTTTAGTCTGTTGTTAATTTCAATAAGGAAGGTTTCGGTATCAACCGTACGCTTGTTTTCGATAGTAGAAAGGGAAGCAAGGTCGCCGGTCATTACACCGTCCTCAATCGTTTTAATTGTTGCTTTTTCAAGTTTATCTGCGAAATCACAAAGGTCAGGAGTATTGTCGAGTTCACCACGCTTACGCAGAGCGCCTGTCCAAGCAAAAAGGGTCGCAACGCTGTTGGTTGAAGTCTTTTCGCCTTTTAAATGCTTGTAATGGTGTCTTTGAACCGTTCCGTGAGCAGCCTCTTATTGGTATCCCGCGTCAGGAGAACCGAGCACAGAAGTCATCATAGCGAGCGAGCCATATGCAGTAGCAACCATATCTGACATTACGTCGCCGTCGTAG
>JAZSLH010000117.1:0-4720 GCA_045535275.1 Acutalibacteraceae bacterium | reverse complement strand
CAGTGCCTTCTCGATAGCATTTCCGGGGTGGTCGGTGTGAACATGAACCTTAATGATTTCTTCGTCATCAACCACAACTACACAGTCACCGATAGATTCAAGGTATGAACGAAGTTCGCCGGGTTCTTTGTCGCAATCTTCTGCACGGTTTACTATAAACTCGGTACAGTAGGGGAAGTTAATATCAAAATCTTCAAGTTCGCCTGCCGCATTTCTGACGGTGGGCTGACTGCTTTCTTCTTCCGTTTGGGGAGCGTTTGCAAGTTCAATCATAACGCCGTCTTTCAGCACCGAGTACATACCCTCAAGTATAACAACAAAGCCTTGACCGCCGGCATCTACAACTCCCGCTTTTTTAAGAACGGGGAGCATCTCGGGAGTCTGGGCAAGAGCCTCTTTTGCTCCCGCTAGTGCAGCCTCGAAAACTTCGAGGGTATCTTTTCCCTCGTTAAATGCGTTATCGGCATATTCTGAAGCAACTCGGGAGACCGTAAGAATAGTACCCTCTGTGGGTTTCATAACAGCCTTATAAGCGGCTTCAACACCGAGTTTAAAGGCGGCTGCAAGATTTTCGGGGGTAATTTCTTGTGCACCTTTAAAACCTTTCGAGAAACCTCTGAAAAGCAAGGAGGTAATTACACCTGAATTTCCTCTGGCGCCGCGAAGTAAAGCCGAAGCGGCAATTTTAGCAACCTCGCCAACAGTTTCGCCGTCAATACGGGCTAGTTCTCTTGCGGCGTTGCCGATACTCATAGACATATTTGTACCTGTGTCCCCATCGGGAACAGGGAAGACATTGAGGTCATCGACCGCTTTTTTCTGATTAGCGATATTATTAGCGGCAGAAATAATTGCATCACGCAGTATGTTTCCGTTAAACATTAAAACACTCCTTATAAAAAACGCGCATTAAGGGCGCAAAATAGCAAGGGGTAGCCAAAACACCCTTAATTATTCTTTAATTCCGTCAACCTTAACGGTAACCTTGTTAACCTTGATTCCGGTCGCCTCGGTAACGGTGTAGTGAACCTTATGAACTATACTTTGGGCAATTGCGTTAATGTTCATTCCGTAGGATACTACAATATGAAGTTCAATATTTATATTTTCGGCGTTTCCGCGAATTATAATACCGCGGTTAAGATTTTCCTTTTTGGAAATAAGACTTGACAGTTTCTGCTTTCCTCCGCTTGGCACCATTCCTACTACTCCAAAGCAAGAGGTAACGGCTTCGCCGATAAGTTTCTGAAGATAGTTTTCAGAAAGATGAATTTTGCCGAGTCTGGTTTCGTAAGATATCATTATATAGTCCTCCGGAAATTATTTTGTTACTTTATATTTATCCAACCAAAGAAAAATATCACAACTTGAAATGTCTTTGATGCTTTCTATTCGGCTGGAATAAAATGCAATAGAATTCCTGTAAACAAGGGGAATTACAGGCATTGAAGAGAGCAGTGCGGAAGCCACATCTGCCGAGGTGTTTTTACCGCCCAAAAACCCTTTGACAACCGAAATATACGAAGTTTCGGTTATATAAGACTCGCTTGTTTGTTCGGTGTATTCGGTTGACGGAGAGTCAACCATTCCATAGGCAGCAGACTTGCCCTTTATAACAAGCGGACTTATATCCATATTAGGCAGTAGTTTTATTTCACCCAGATAAAGTTGGAAGTTTCCGTTTTCAAGGTTGCTGTAGTACTGAGAACGACTTACAGCATTTATTCGGATTTTAATGCCCGCTGCCTTTAACTGCGAGGCGATAAGTTCTGCGACCGCAACCTTTTCGGTGTTTTCCTTATTGACCATAAGGGTCAGTTCTAAAACTTTACCCGACGAATTCTCGTAATATCCGTCTGTATTTAGTTTATTATAACCTATATTTTCTAAATTCTCAACAGATATTTTCAAATCCTGCGAACTTTGCATAGTCTGAAAGCCCGAAACCTCATTCCAAGCAGGGTGGAAAAATCCGTTCGCAGGGATTGCGTTTGAGTAAAAAGCCTTCTCGGCTATCTGGCTTCTCGACACTGCCGAGGAAATAGCGTAACGAAGCCTTGCAGATTTAAGGGGTTGATAGTTGTGATTTATTCCGAGGAAGACGAGATTATTAAGGTTAACCGAAGCCTTTTTACCGCTCATTCTTATAATCGCGTTGTCAACCGTTTGCGTATAGTATAAATCGGTTGCTCCAACCTCAACGTAGTGTGTCATTGATTCGGTGTCGGGAGCGTTTATAAGTGTGATTTTGGAAATTGAAGAAATTTTGTTAAAATAGGTTTCGTTTGGAACTAACGCCTCGCCCTCACTGCTGAAAACAAAGGGACCGCAACCTATCGGAACAAGTTCAACATTATCTTCGTTTTTAAGTGTATCTGAACCTGTTTTTATAATGGGGAAGGTAAGAAGATTTGCAAAGTAAGGGTCGTATTGTTTAAGGGTAAAGACAACCGTAACACCGTCGGGTGAAGAAACGCTTTCAATCTCATAAAAAAGGTAAGAATAATTCTTGCTCTGCTTTGCAAGATTATAAGAATACAAAACGTCGTCTGCAGTAACCTTGGTATTATCTGAAAAAACAGCCTCTTTTAAGGTTACTGTGCAGACATTGTCTTTAATACTGACCGATTTGGCAATAACCGGTAACGGCTCAAAATTATTATCAACCTTAAAAAGCGGTTCAAAAAGCAAATATGCAAGTTCCGCATTAAGTTTGCTTATAGTTTTATAAGGGTTCATTGTGTCGTTTGCACAGTAGAGAAGTTGTAAACTCTGGGTTATCGTAAACTGTTCGTTGTTTTCGTTAGATTCGTTTGAACTGTTGTTATCGGTGGAAGAACAACCGGCAAGAACTACTAATATCCCAGCCAAAAAAATAGCAATCAATTTTCTTAACATATTGTCAAAACGCTCCGAAATTGTGATTAGTTAATATCTTATGGTCTTGATGTAGGTGGTTTTACCCGTTTTATTATCTACTTCAAGTATAATGCCTTCAAGTTGGCACTCGCCCTCGGCAGCAACAAATCTGCCTTGTGCGTTATTCTTCAAACGGTCTATTATAATAGAGGGTTCAACCCCTAAAACGCTGTTTATAGGACCCGACATACCAAGGTCGGTAATATATCCCGTACCGAGAGGCAGTATTTGTGCATCGCTGGTCTGAACGTGGGTGTGTGTACCAAAGACAGCCGAAACCTTTCCGTCAAGGTAAAAACCAAGGGCTCTTTTTTCGCTGGTCGCTTCGGCGTGAAAGTCAATGAGTATTATATTAGTACCGTCATTTTTTGCTCTTTCTATAAGTTTATCAGCCCACATAAAAGGGTTTTCTGCCTTGTACATATCAAGATAAACCTGTCCAAGCAGATTTATAACCGCCACCTTTGTATATCCCATATCCACCGTGCAGTACCCTTTACCGTACTCAGCAAGAGGCATGTTATCAGGGCGGAGAATAAATTCGTTTGAGTCAAGAACGGGGCGGATATCTTTTCGGTTTAAGGTGTGGTTTCCGCCGGTTATAACGTCGGCACCCGCTTTGAAAATAAGGTCTGCGCTCTGTGCAGAAATTCCGTTTGATGAGGCGGAATTTTCTCCGTTTACAACGGTTAAATCCACCGAAAATTCTTTTTTTAAACGGGGAAGATTTTTAAGCAAGGCTTCACAGCCCGCTTCTCCGCAAACATCTCCCAGTACAAGTATTTTCAAAATTTCACCACCCAAAATTTCATACATAATTATTATACTATAATAATAGATTTTTTTCAATCAAAAGATTAAAATTAAGCAAAGCAAAGGCGAAAATTCTCCCTCTAAAATCAGGTTCGGATTATTCGTGTTTGCTTAACCAAAAACACCTCGTCCGCATAGGATATAACAAAAAGATGATTAAAACATAAAAGGAATGGCAAAAATATTAACACAAAGTTTTTTCAGGGTGTGAAAAGAAATGACAGTAAAACGCGGAGACATATATTATGCTGATTTAAGTCCTGTTATCGGCTCCGAGCAGGGCGGAGTCCGACCGGTACTTATAATTCAGAATGATATAGGCAACAAATACAGTCCGACTGTAATTGCGGCAGCAATAACAAGTCAGAAGGATAAAACCAAACTTCCAACGCATATTCAGGTTAATGGGTCGGGCTGCGGACTTGCTAAAGATTCAATCGTCCTTTTAGAACAGGTCAGAACCATTGACAAACAAAGGCTTAAAGAGAAAATGGGAACCCTCGATGTTTCTTCTATGGACAGGGTCAATAAAGCATTAACCGTAAGTTTCGGTCTTTCATCTTAAACTGTATTTTCGGCGAAAAAACAAAAAGACTTCCCGACACCAAAGGTTGTCGGGAAGTCTTTTTTGTATCAGTTAAGAACAGCAACGCCAATGTTAAGATATGTCGCAAAAAGGAGCCATAAAATGTACGGAACCAAAAGCCAGAAAGCCGGTTCGTAAAGAGCCTTGAATTTAACGGCTGTAATGCCGACCAGAGCAACAAGAACAAGAATTACAACGACACTGACCCAGTAGGCAGAAAAACGGAAGAAAATAATCGGCCAGATAAAGTTAACCGCTAACTGAAGTGCGTAGAAAAAAAGAGCCTCACTCTTTGCTTTGTCCTGACCTTTAACCTCTTCAACAATAAGATATGAAGCAATTCCCATAAGTGCGTAAAGAATAACCCAGACAATAGGAAAAACAATTCCCGGGGGAGAAAGG
>JAZSLH010000147.1:0-7024 GCA_045535275.1 Acutalibacteraceae bacterium | reverse complement strand
AACGCTATTGTTGGTATTGCGGGTCTTCGTCCAATGTTTGCGGCAATGAACGCTAAAAATGATGTTGCCCTTGCAAATAAAGAAACCCTTGTTACTGCGGGTGAACTTGTTAACGCAAAAGCAAAAGAAATGGGAATTAAGATTATCCCTGTTGATAGTGAGCATTCGGCAATTTTCCAGTCGCTTCAGGGGGCTCCAAAAGGAAGTCTTAAAAAAATAATCTTAACCGCTTCGGGCGGTCCCTTCTACGGCAAAACTTATGACGAACTTGAAAATGTTACGGTAGCCGAAGCCTTAAACCACCCAAACTGGTCAATGGGAAGCAAAATAACTATTGATTCGGCAACCTTAATGAATAAAGGTCTTGAGGTAATCGAAGCGGTTCATCTTTTCGGTATTTCGGCTAATAATATCGAGGTACTGGTCCACCGCCAGAGCATTCTTCACTCGGCGGTAGAACTTTGCGACGGTGCCGTTATCGGACAGATGGGAACTCCCGATATGCGTCTGCCAATCGAGTATGCAATAACCTATCCTGAAAGGGGAGATATCTGCTGTGACAGACTCTCTCTCTCGGAGGTTGGAACGCTAACCTTTGCAAAACCGGATACGAAAACCTTTAAGTGTCTTAAACTTTGTATCGACGCTATAAATGCGGGAGGGCTAAAACCCGCAGCCGCAAACGGTGCTAACGAAGAAGCGGTCGCACTGTTTTTGGCGGGTAAAATTAAGTTCCTTGATATACCGCGTCTTGTAGAAATGGCAATAAGCGCTCAGCCCGATGTTAAAGAATATGACCTTGAAGATGTGTTCGCCGCAGACAAGAAAGCACGAGAACTTGTAAGAAATCAAGTCGGTTGATTTTTTGGGTTTTAACTGCATACAATAAATTAAAAATAATTTTAGGGTGATTACCATAGATTTTCTTGAAATCTGGAATAATATATGGCCGTATCTAATAGCCATATTTATGTTTTTGCTGCTTATAGTGATTCACGAGTTCGGTCATTTTATAGCAGCAAAAATCTGTAAGGTCAGAGTCAACGAGTTTGCGGTAGGCTTCGGCCCGTCACTGTTTAAGAAGAAAATAGGTGAAACTACCTACGCCTTAAAACTTGTTCCACTCGGCGGTTACTGTGCAATGGAGGGTGAAGACGAGGAAAGTGCCGATGACCGAGCCTTTTGCAAAAAAAGTCCTTTTAAAAGACTTTTTATTGTTGCAAACGGAGCAATTTTTAATCTTATTTTAGGGCTTGTAATTGTCGGAATTTCTCTTTCAATCGGTTCGGGTGACCTTCTTGGAACTACTACTGTTGCAAAGTTTGAAGAAACCGCGGTCAGCAGTCAATACGGACTTAAAGTAGGGGATAAGATAATCAAGGTCGGCTCAAGGCGTGTCTTTACCGACCGTGACCTTTTATACACCTTTACCAATGTTGAAAACGGAGAACTTGACCTTGTCGTTAAACGCAATGGCGAAAAGATTACTCTGGAAAATGTAAAATTTGCTACCGAGGAGGTTGACGGCGTAAATGTCGTTAAACTGGATTTCTGGCTTCTTGGTGAAAAGAAAACCTTTTTAAATCTGGTCGAGCATACCTTTACAACGACCTTTTCCTACTGCCGAATAGTCTGGTTTTCCTTTATCGACCTTATAAGCGGAAAGTATGGAATTTCTGCAATGAGCGGTCCTGTAGGAATTACCGCAACAGTCGGAGCAGTAGCAAAACAAAATCTGCTTAATATTCTGCCAATTATGGCACTTATTACGGTAAATCTCGGAATATTCAATCTCTTTCCGCTTCCCGCACTCGACGGTGGAAGAATAATGTTTATTCTGTTTGAAATTATAACAAGAAAGCCCGTTGCCCAAAAATATGAAGGTTTGGTTCATACGGTAGGGCTTGTCTTGCTTTTAGCGCTTATGCTTATAATAACCGGAAAAGATATAATTGCACTTTTTATGGGGTGAAGTAATTGTTTACAAATGATAAAACAAAACAGGTAAAAGCGGGAAATTTGCTTATAGGCGGAGGTGCCCGAGTATCAATTCAGTCAATGCTTTGTGCAAAGGCAGATGATGTCGAGGGTAATATTGCTCAAGCGGTTCGCCTTGAAAAAGCGGGTTGTGAAATAATAAGGGTGTCTGTCCCTAACCTAAATGCAGTCCGTCTTATTTCTGCCCTAAAAGAAAATGTTTCAGTTCCTATTGTTGCCGATATTCATTTTGATTATAAACTTGCCCTTGAAAGCGTTGCTGCAGGGGTCGATAAAGTTCGCATCAACCCCGGTAATATTGGCTCTGACGACAAGGTTAAGGCGGTTGCAAACGCCTGTAAAACGGCAGGAGTTCCAATAAGAATAGGGGTTAATTCGGGCTCACTCGAAAAGAATATTCTTGCAAAATACGGTTCGCCAACCCCTGAGGCAATGGTTGAAAGCGGACTTTATCATATTTCGCTTCTTGAAAAGTTTGATTTTAACGATATAGTCCTTTCGCTTAAGTCGTCTAATACACAAAGAATGTATGATTCCTATGTTCTTGCCGCTGAAAAATGCCCCTATCCTCTGCATTTAGGCGTAACCGAGGCGGGAACAGAGCGAATGGGAATAATTAAATCGGCTGCAGGTGTGGGTGGACTCCTTCTTCGCGGAATTGGTGCTACAATCCGTATTTCTTTAACCGACGACCCCGTTTTAGAGGTCAAAGCGGCTAAGGATATGCTCAAAGCAATAGGCTTTAGAAATGACGGAATTAAATTCGTTTCCTGTCCAACCTGCGGAAGAACAAGTATTGACCTTATCGGTCTTGCAAAGGCGGCAGAAGAGCGTTTTGCAAATATCGATAAAAATATTACGGTTGCAATAATGGGTTGTGCCGTAAACGGACCGGGAGAGGCAAGAGAGGCCGACCTCGGTATTGCGGGCGGCGACGGTTGCGGACTGCTTTTCAGCAAAGGCGAAATACTGCGTAAAGTTCCCGAAGAGAATCTCCTTGACGCCCTTTATGAAGAAATAATGAAATTCGGAGAATAGAATGTTACATACATTTAAGAAAGTTTTTGGAGAAGAGATTTTTAGTCAAATACAAGACCCGTCGCTTGACGGTGTCTTTGTTTCTTGCTGCAGTATTGATAAAGATACCCGAACGCTCTCTTTAAAACTTAAATGTGATAACTATATATCTAAAGATACTTTCAGTAGGATAAAAGAGATTTTAACGGCGACTCTTAAACTGCATAAGAGCGAAATAGTTGCGGTTTTTAGTGAGAACTGTTTTTGTCTTGCTTCTTGTCGTGATATTGTTGAAGAAATACGCCGCAAATCTGCTTTGCTTAACGGATATTTTAATAAAGCCGAATATACTCTTGACCAAAATACAGTAACTATAGAACTTAAATTTGGCGGACTTGAAATTATTCACAACTGTGAATTTGAAAAACACTTTTCCTATATTGCAAAGCGTGACTATGGGGTAGATGTTAATGTTAAATTTACGGGAGTTACGGAAAATGCCGAAATTTTACCGCCACCACCCGAAACAATTAAACCCACCCCGAAAAAAACCGCTTCAGAGAAACAAAAAACGACACAAGAACCCGAAAAAGAATATGACTATGTTCCCGAAAACAACCTTCCAGTCTATCTTGAAAGCGTAAAACTTTTCTATGGTAGAAACCTAAATACAAACACAAAGCCGATGATTGAAATAACCGAACAGGACGAAAGAATATCCTGTTGGGGTGAGGTTTTCGGGGTAGATGTTAGAACCATAAAGACCAAACGAGGAACAACTAATATTTTAGAGTTTTCTTTTAGCGACCATACAAACTCGCTGACTGCGAGTATGTTTGTAGCCCCTGATGAAATGGACAGGCTTTCAGCGGTTAAAAACGGTAAATATATTCTTGTAAACGGTAAATATGAGTTTGACAACTATAAAAAAGAATTTATCGTAAAGCCTACCGCTATGGGAAGCCTCAAGGAGTATGTCGAAAAGGATAACTTTGATGGACAAAAACGAGTAGAACTCCACTGCCATACCAATATGTCGGCAAAAGATGCCGTAAGTTCGGGCGGAGATATTGTACGTCAGGCTTATAAATGGGGACATAAAGCCGTTGCAATTACCGACCACGGCGTTGTTCAGGCATATCCTGCCGCCGCAGAAGCCGTAAACGATATCCGCAAAAACGGCGGAGATTTTAAGGTTATCTACGGCGTTGAAGCCTATTTTGTTAATGACGAAAAATACGGAAAAGATTTTTCTTCCCTTTATAAACAAGGCAAGGTTAACCATCAGATTATACTTGTTAAAAACCTTGTCGGCCTTAAAAATCTTTATAAACTTGTATCAGGGGCTCATCTTGATAATTTCTTTAAAAGGCCAATTACATTAAAGAGCGAGTTAGATAAATACCGCGAGGGCCTTATCGTAGGAAGTGCTTGTGAACAAGGTGAACTTTATAAAGCCGTTATTGACGGCAAAACCGATGCAGAACTTGATGAAATAGCAAGTTATTATGACTATCTTGAAATTCAGCCTCTTGGCAATAACGAATTTATGGTCAGGGAGTCTTCAAAACCAGATAGGCGTAACGAGAAAACAGGGGAGATAACGCCCAACAAATTCCGCCACGTAAAAAGCCTTGAGGTTATTAAAGATTTTAACCGTAAAATAGTTGAAATAGGCGACCGATTAGGTAAACCGGTTGTCGCAACGGGTGATGTTCATTTTCTTAAGAAGGAAGATGAAATAATTAGAAAAATTCTTATGGCGGGTCAAAACTATGACGATTTTGACAACCAAGCCCCGTTATATCTTAAAACCACCGAAGAAATGCTTGAGGATTTCAGTTATTTCGGTGACCGTGCCAAAGAATTTGTTATCGATAATCCCAATATGATTGCCGATATGATAAGTCCGGACGTTATCCCCGTACCAAAAGGAAACTATCCGCCTGTTATCGAGGGGTCTGACCAACTTCTCCGTGATATTTGTTGGGAGAATGCTCACAAAATTTACGGCGAAAATGTCCCCGAAATAGTTGAAAAGCGTCTTGAAAAAGAACTAAATTCAATAATCAATAATGGCTTTTCAATAATGTATGTTTCCGCACAAAAGTTAGTGGCTTTCAGCGAAGAAAACGGTTATCTTGTCGGTTCGCGAGGCTCTGTCGGTTCTTCCTTTGTTGCTACAATGGCGGGAATTTCCGAAGTAAACCCACTCGCACCTCACTATGTTTGTCCAAAATGTTGTTATAGTGAGTTCTTTACCGACGGAAGTGTGGGTTCGGGTTTTGATTTGCCCGAAAAGAATTGTCCTAACTGCAATACTCCTCTCCACCGCGACGGCCACGATATACCCTTTGAAACCTTTTTGGGCTTTAAAGGAGATAAGGTGCCCGATATCGACCTTAATTTCTCGGACGAGTTCCAAACTCAAGTCCAGAAATATACCGAAACCCTTTTCGGAAGCGAAAATGTTTTTAAAGCAGGAACAATTTCTACCGTTGCAGAAAAGACCGCTTACGGTTTTTCAAAGGCCTACGCCGAGAAAAAGGGTATTGTTTTAAGCAACGCTGAACTTGACCGCCTTGCAAGTAAGGTTGAAAAAGCAAAAATCAAACAAACAACAGGTCAACACCCGGCCGGAATGATAGTTGTCCCGAAAGATAAAACTATTTTTGATTTCTGCCCCGTTCAGCACCCGGCCGATGATGTTAAGTCGAATGTTGTTACAACCCACTTTGATTTCCATTCGATTCACGATACCATTTTAAAACTCGATGAACTTGGTCACGTTATTCCGACTACATATAAGTACCTTGAAGAGTATTCGGGAATTCCCGTCAGCGAGGTCTCAATGAGCGACCCGTTGGTCTACAGCCTTTTCAGTTCTACCGAGGCTCTTGGCGTAACCCCCGAAGCAATCGACTCAACAACGGGAACCTACTGTATTCCCGAGTTTGGAACCTCTTTTGTTCGCGGAATGCTTCGCGACTGTCAGCCGAAAAATTTCTCCGACCTGCTTCAAATTTCAGGCCTTTCTCACGGCGAAGACGTTTATCTTGGAAACGCAAAAGACCTTATAGATAAAAAAATATGTACCATCTCTGAAGTTATCGGTACTCGTGATAATATAATGGTATATCTTATTCATAAAGGTATGGAAGAGGGCAGAGCCTTTAAAATTACCGAAACCGTTCGTAAGGGACTTATCGCAAAGGGTAAGATTTCTAAAGAAGATTGGGCGGCTATGGAAGAAGATATGCGAAAACTCGGCGTACCCGAATGGTATATTGAGTCTTGTTCAAAAATCAAGTATATGTTCCCCAAAGCCCACGCCGCCGCCTATGTTACCGCTGCAATAAGAGTCGGTTGGTATAAGGTGTATAAACCTATTGAGTTTTATTGTGCGTATTTTACTGCCCGTCCCGAAGACGTTGATGTTGAAACGGTTTTAAAAGGTAAACAAGCGGTAAAGAATTATATTAGAAGCATTAAACTCAAAGGTAAAGAGGCAACCAAAAAAGAACTTGATGTATATGAAAATATGCTCATTTTCAATGAAATGTTTGAAAGAGGCCTTGAAGTTTTGCCGATTGACCTCAAAAAATCCCACTCAAAGAAGTATCTTGTAGAAGACGGAAAAATGCGTCTTCCTTTCGGAGCGCTTGGCGGAGTAGGAGAGAAGGCAGCAGATGCCCTTTACGAAGCGGCTCAGTCGGGTGATTTCTTGTCTAAAGAAGAATTTCAGACCATGTCTGGAGTTTCCAAAACAATTATCCAGACCCTTTCGGATATGGGTGTGCTTGATGAGTTGGCCGATACAAATCAAATGACCTTGTTTTAGCAATATTGCATAAATATGACTGCATCGTATTGTTAATTCTAACTAAAATTGGTTACATTAGTATCTAAAAGGTTGCAATTTTGTAACTTTTAGGTATAATAGTTATTGTGCTTATTACAAACATGTAACCTTTTTGGAAGGATTGATAGTTATACAAGATGCAGTCAT
>JAZSLH010000014.1:0-13969 GCA_045535275.1 Acutalibacteraceae bacterium | reverse complement strand
CTCTTCAATTCGGTTTTTCATAATACACTTCCTCTCTTACGTAAAGTGTGTTTTACATTATATATGTTATCATATATTTTAATTAATGTCAAGTATGTTTTACGTTTTATTTAAAAAGCAACAGAAGAGTTTTACTCTCCTGTTGCTTTTTAATTTTATGATACGTTATTTAGTTGTTTTTCTTCTGCAACGCTTTGGGCGGATTCGAGCATTGTTTCGGCGAAGATGCCGTAGCCTTTGGTGGGGTCGTCGACGAGGACGTGGGTTACGGCGCCAACAAGTTTGCCGTTTTGGAGTATTGGGCTGCCGCTCATTCCCTGGACTATACCGCCCGTTGAATTTAAAAGACGCTCGTCGGTCACTTCTATAAGAAGGTTTTGGGAATCGCCCTGATTTCTGACCTTTATATTACAGGTATAATAGTCGGGTTCGTTACCGTCAATAGTTGTTAAAATATAGCCTTTAGCGTTTCTGACCTCTTGTTTTAAGGCAACGGTCATAAGACCGTTTAGAACAATATCACAGGTAACATCTCCGTATACACCATTGTTTGTATTGAGGCTAAAATCGGCTATCTTTTTACCTGCGAAAACACCGCTTAACTCCCCTGCCTCACCCGTTACTCCCTTTTTATAAGACACAATATCAGCCGTTACAAATTCGCCTGAATTTAGCGAAAAAAGGGTTCCGGTTTCGCTATCGCATATTCCGTGGCCAAGACCGGCAACAACATTATAGGTTGGGCTATAAAAGGTCATAGTTCCAATACCTGCAGAAGAGTCTTTAACCCAAATTCCCGCCCTATAGTATCCGCTTGACTTTGACTTTGCGGGGTAGAAACTAATTGTTTTTTTCTTACCCGAATGTATTATTTCGGCAACAACGACTTCGCCGTCAGAATTCTTAATAATCTCTGCTACATCTTCATTAGTATAGACCTTTTTGGTATTAAGGGAAACGATAAAATCGCCCTCTTTCAGCCCTGCGGTTTTGGCGGGATTTTTATCCCCGCTTTCTGTGTCAACATCGGTAAAGCCGACTACAAGGACACCTTCAGTATAAATCTTAATTCCAAACGGCGTTCCGAGGACTGCAACCTGCATCTTATCGACAACCTTGACGCTTATCTGTTTGACAGGAATAACCCCTAGCACTTTAAGGTCCATTTTAAAAGTGTTGCCTGATTTTTCGTTATAACTTACAGTTTTATTCTCCTCGGAGCAGTAGGAAACCCGAACCGGCACAACCGATTCAAGTTCCAAAAATTCCCCCGCGTTGACCGAGTAAAAATTTGAAACGCTATTATTAACATAAATAAGCGAAGCGAAAATAAGCAACGCGACAAAAGAAAAAAATACCGCTACAGTTTTAACAATTATTCTTACCGTTTTCATTTTTCACCGTCCTAACCTTTGCTATAGTTAATATCTGCACATTAAGACGGGTTATTACTGCAAAAAAATTCAAATTTTTTTAGCAATTAACAAGAATAGTTTCGTCCCCTATTATTTCAATGTTTTCCCACGGGATAACCATATCGTCATCTCGTCCAAGAAGTCCAAAACCTTTAGATTTGCCGAAAATTACAATAGAGGAGAGTTTTCCGTTTTCGGTATCAAGTTCTATATCTCCCACAAAACCGAGAATTGACCCGTCGCGTATACAAACAACCTGTCTGTCCTTCAGTTCGGCTATTCTATGAATCATAATATCACCCAAGTAATTATATGAAAAGTGTTTTATGAATAGCCCTTTATCTTGCAAATTGCACCTTTCTCAAGTCGAGAAACCTGAGCCTGAGAAATTCCAATCTGGGAAGACACCTCCATTTGAGTTTTCCCTTTCATATAGCGGAGAGATAAAATGAGGCGTTCTCTGTCGCTGAGTTTTTTTATTTCTTCCTTAAAAGAAATTTCGTCAAGCCAATTTCGGTCATCATTTTTGTCACCGACCTGGTCGAGCACAAAAATCGTATCGCCTCCGTCGGAATAGACAGGCTCATAAAGAGAAATCGGGTCGACTATACTCTCAAGAGCAATAACTACCTCAGCCTTTGAAATTCCAAGTCTTTCGGCAATCTCACTTACATTCGGTTCGCGGTTAAACTCATTCGTCAGTTGTTCCTTAACCTGCATTGCGTGATAGGCTGTATCTTTAATTGAACGACTGACCCTAATAGCGTTATTATCACGCAGATATCTTCTTACCTCGCCAATTATCATTGGAACGGCATAGGTGGAAAATTTTACCTGCTGATTTATATCAAAATTATCAATTGATTTAATAAGACCTATACAGCCTATTTGAAAGAGGTCATCGAGATTTTCGCCTCTGCCCGTAAAACGCTGTATTACGCTTAAAACCAACCTTAAATTACCGTTTATAAGTTCCTCTCTTGCTTGTTTGTTACCCTCTTTTACTTTAAGAAGCAACACTTCTTTTTCCTTTTCCTTTAGAATTGGCAGTTTTGAAGTGTCAACTCCGCAAATTACAACCTTATTTATATACAATAATAACACCTCCGCATTAAAATTATTGCCTGAGATGTTAAATATTAACCTTATTAAAATTATTTTATTTCGACTTTTTGCAAAAATATGTTATAAAGACCGAGGCACACTTATTAGTGCCTCGGTCTAACACTTATTATTTATCGCTCATAAGTTTTACAAGAACGGCTTTTTGGGCGTGGAGGCGGTTTTCTGCCTCGGCAAAGATTTCATCTGCGTGTTCCTCAAAAACCTTTGTGGTAATTTCCTCTTCTCTGTGAGCAGGGAGACAGTGCTGTACCATTGCATCGGTTTTTGCAACAGCCATAACGCCGTCGTTTATCTGATAACCGGCAAAGACCTTTTCACGCTCTGCTTTTTCATCTTCCTGTCCCATTGAAGCCCATACATCTGTATAAATTACATCGGCATCTTTAGCGGCTTCAAGGATATCCTCGGTGCAGATAAAATCACCGTTATCGGTTGCCCATTTCATAATTTCAGAGTCGGGTTGATAAGACTTTGGACAGGCAACGGCAACCGTCATACCCATTTTAATTCCGCCGACAATAAGGCTATTTGCCATATTGTTTCCGTCTCCGATATAGCACATTTTCTTGCCCGAAAAATTACCCTTAAACTCACGGAAGGTCATAAGGTCGGCAAGTACCTGACAAGGATGACAATAGTCGGTAAGACCGTTGATTATAGGAATTGAGCCGTACTCGGCAAGGGCTTCAACCTCCGACTGCTCAAAGGTTCTAATCATAATCCCGTCAAGATAACCCGAAAGAACTCGAGCGGTGTCTTCGACCGGCTCTCCTCTGCCTATTTGGAGGTCACGGCTTGATAAGAAAAGTGCCGAACCGCCAAGGTCATACATTCCAACCTCGAAAGATACACGAGTGCGGGTAGAAGACTTTTGAAAAATCATACCAAGGGTTTTACCTTTCAGATAATGGTGCTCAATCCCGTGCTTTTTTTCGTATTTAAGTTGGTCTGCAAGATTTAATATATCGGTAATTTCCTTTTCGGAAAGGTCCATAAGTTTGAGCAGATGATTTGCCATTATTTTACACACTCCTTAATTATATTAACGGCTTTTTCCAGCAGTTCGCTTGGAATATTGAGGGGCGGAAGAAGTCTTACCTTATTTTTAGCGGTTAGAACAAGAACACCTTTTTCTCGGCAAAGAGCAACAATCTCTTTCGCGTCTTTTTCGGTTTCAAGACCTATCATAAGACCCATTCCGCTGACCGATTTAATACCGTCAGCACCCTCAAGTTGATTAAAAATATATTCGCTCTTTGCTTTTACGCCTTCAAGTAGTTTATCGTCAATTCTTGAGATAATACTATAAGCACCTGCACAAGCAACCGGATTTCCGCCAAAAGTAGAGCCGTGAGAACCCGGAGTTAAAGTGTCTTTAACTTTATCTCCAAGTAGTGTTGCCCCTATTGGAAGACCTCCGCCAAGTCCTTTTGCCGTAGACACAATATCAGGCATTATTCCAAATTGCTGAAAAGCATATAGACTTCCCGTTCTTCCGTTTCCGGTTTGAACTTCATCGCAAATAAGAAGAAGGTCGTTTTCTTTACAAAACTCATAAACCTCTTTAACGAAGTTGTCACAGAGTTTCATAACTCCGCCTTCGCCTTGAACAAGTTCTATCATAACGGCACAGACATCGTTTTCTTTAGCGAGATTTATTAAATCTTCGGTATTATTTGCCTTGGCGTAAACAAAGCCGTCGGTAAACGGACCGAAATCGGTATGAAACGTGTCCTGACCGGTTGCGGCAAGGGTTGTAACTGTTCTGCCGTGGAAACTGTTTTTAAGGGTTACTATTGTACTTCTTTCCTCGCCGTATTTTAAGAAACTATAACGACGGGCGGTTTTTATTGCACATTCATTTGCTTCGGCACCTGAATTAGAAAAGAAGACTTTATTCATTCCCGTTTTCTGACAAAGTAGTTCGGCAAGTTTTGCACAAGGTTCGGTATAAAACAGATTTGAAGTATGCTGAATTTTGTTTAATTGCTCACTTACTGCTTTTATCCAATCTTCGTCTAAGTATCCAAAGGTATTAACCGCAATTCCCGTTCCCATATCTATGTATTCTTTTCCAGAAGTATCAAAGACAAGGGCGCCCTTTCCAAAGGATAGTTCTAAAGGAAAGCGTCCGTAGGTTGACGCAACATAGGTATTGTCAAGTAAAGTAATACTCATTTAAGATTATCCTCCGTAGAGCATGGTGCCGATACCCTCATTTGTTAGGGTTTCAATTAAAAGCGAATGAGGAACACGACCGTCAAGAATAAACACCTTATCGACACCCTGACGGATTGCCTCGACACAACATTCAATTTTGGGTATCATTCCTCCCGAAATAATACCTTCACGCATTAGTTGAGGAGCCTCGCTGACACAGACGCTTGAGATTAGCGAACTTTCATCATCTTTATCGCGAAGAAGTCCTACAATATCTGTCATTAAGAAGAGAGCCTCAGCACCGAGAGCACTTGCGATTCGGGCTGCTGCAGTATCGGCATTTATATTATAAATATTTCCCTCTTTATCGCAACCGACGGTTGAGATAACGGGTATATATCCCTTTTCAAGAAGGTCGTTTACGGGTTCAATATTGATATCGGTTATTTCGCCGACAAAACCAAGAGCGGGGTCTTTAATTTCAGCCTCGATAAGATGGCCGTCCATTCCCGAAAGGCCGACTGCTCTACCACCGCTGTTCTGAAGGTGGTTAACAAGGGTTTTATTTATTTTTCCTGCAAGAATTTGTAAAACAATTTGAGCAGTTTCCTCATCGGTTACTCTAAGTCCGTTAACAAACTTGCTTTCTTTACCGATTTTTTGAAGCATTCCCGAAATTTCAGGACCGCCACCATGAACAAGAACAACCTTAATACCGATTGTGTTAAGCAAAACAAGGTCGCCCATTACGGCATTTTTGAGTTCCTCGTTAATCATAGCGTTACCGCCGTATTTGACAACGATAGTCTTATTGTTATATTTCTTTATGTAAGGCAGAGCGTTAACAAGAATTTCTGCCCTTTGTGCATTGGAAATCATAAAAATACCTCAACTTTATTTAAGTTCTGTAGTCGCCGTTAATTTTTACATAATCGTAGGTCAGGTCGCAGCCCCAGGCAGACGCTGAAAACTTACCGCTATTAAGCGATATATTAATATCAATTTCGCTTTCTAAAAGAATTTCTTTTGCTTTTTCTTCCGAAAATTCAACGCCCGAGCCATTTTTACAAACGAGTATTTCTCCCGATTTAGAAGAGAAAGAAACATCAATTTTTGTTATATCTACATCGGCACCGCTATAACCTATTGCACAAAGAACTCTTCCCCAGTTGGCGTCAGCGCCGAACATTGCCGCTTTTGTGAGAGAAGAGCAGACAACCGACTTTGCAACAGTACGGGCAACCGCACCGCTTGAAGCACCATCGACCTTACATTCAAGAAGTTTTGTAGCACCCTCTCCGTCACCGGCTATCATTCTGCAAAGGCTTACATTTATAGTGTTAAGCGCTTTACAGAAGGTTTCAAACTCTTCGCCGTCACAGGTAATAGTTTCATTTCCGGCCATTCCGTTAGCAAGAACTGTTACCATGTCATTAGTCGATGTATCTCCGTCAACACTTATCATATTAAAGGTTGTCTTTATGTCGTCACTAAGTGCTTTTTGAAGCATTACAGGAGAAATTGCAACGTCGGTTGTAATAAAGACAAGCATTGTTGCCATATTAGGATGTATCATTCCCGAACCTTTAGCAATTCCGCCAATTTTACATTCTTTTCCTCCAATATTGAAACCTACGGCAATTTCCTTAAGTTTTGTATCGGTAGTCATTATTGCTTCGGCGGCAAGTTGTCCGTTAGGACCAAGCCCGCCAGCCAAGGAAGAAATTGAGTTTCTGATTGGCTCAATATTCAAAGGTTGTCCGATAACACCGGTTGAAGCGACGATTACATCATCTTCATTGATACCAAGCACAGAGGCGGTTAAAGAGCACATCTCTTTTGCAACTTGAATTCCATTTGCGTTACAAGTATTAGCGTTTCCGCTATTACAGATTACCGCTTGAGCATAACCGTTTTTAAGGTTCTCCTTGGTAACAACATTAGGAGCGCCTTTTACTAAATTTGTAGTATAAACGCCTGCTGCCGCGGCTTTCTTTTCGCTAAATATTAAAGCGAGGTCGCGTTTCGTGCGGTTTTTACGAATTCCGCAATGAACTCCGTTTGCTGTAAAGCCTTTTGCGGCACAAACGCCGCCTGAAATAATCTTCATAAAAACTCCTTTTTAGAGGTCAAGACCTGTTGTAATATCAACACCCGTCATAATATTCATACACTGAAGGGCGGCACCCGAAGCACCTTTTCCAAGATTATCATATCGGGCAATAAGAAGGATTCTATCTTCATTACCTGAAACTAAAATTTGCATATTATCTTTACCTTTTATACCATTCGCAGAGATAAAGCCGCCCTCATTGATTTCATCAACAAAACTTACAATAGGTCCTTTATACAAATTCTTATAGATACTCTTAATATCTTCTATTCCGCCTCTTTTAAGTTGAGCCTTAAAAAGAGGAACTGTTACACACATTCCGCTGTAAAAATCGGAAACAATTGGACAAAAAACCGGAGCATTTTCGCATCCCGTAATTTTTTTCATTTCCTTTAAGTGTTTATGTTGCTGAGAAAGTCCGTACTGGCGTGGAGCGTCTAACAAAGCATCTCGGTCGGTATTTTCATAGTCGGCAATCATCTTCTTTCCGCCGCCTGAATATCCCGTTATAGAATGGCATGTAAGAAGAGCATCTTTAGCAAGAACGCCTTGGTCTATAAGGGGCTTAATAAGGGCGATATATCCACTTGCGTGACAACCCGGAACAGCAACTCTGTTTGAAGATTTAACCTTATCAAAGCCTTTTTCAAAAACCTCCGGAAAACCGTAAATCCACTGCTCATCTGTACGGTGAGCAGTGGAAGTATCAAGTATTTTTACACTGTCATTAGCGTATGATACAGCCTCAACAGCCGCCTCATCCGGCAGACAAAGAAAGGTTATATCCGAAGAATTTATTGCATTAACACGACAGACAAGGTCTTTTCTTTCGCTATCTTTAAGGGTGATAAGTTCAATGTCTTTTCTTGCCGACAACCTATCAAAAATACGAAGTCCTGTTGTACCCTGGCTTCCGTCAATAAAAACCTTTGTCATTATTTGCTTTCCCTCTTCTTATCAAGCATTGCTTTAACCTTAATGGGAAGACCGTAAAGATTGATAAATCCTGCGGAATCCTTCTGGTCATAGGCACCTCCGTCGTCACCGAAAGAAGCAACCTCATCGTCATAGAGTGTATAAGGTGAAGTAACACCTGCATTTATGATATTACCTTTATAAAGTTTAACCTTTACATCTCCTGTAACGGTTTCCTGTGTTTTATCAACAAAGGCAGAAATTGCTTCGCGAAGAGGAGTAAACCACTGACCAAAATAAACAAGTTCGCCAAATTTCTGAGCAACAAGTTTTTTGTAGTGGGAGGTCTCGCGGTCAAGACAGAGCATTTCAAGAAGTTCATGAGCCTTATAAAGAATTGCTCCTCCGGGGGTTTCGTAAACACCGCGACTCTTCATACCAACCAGGCGGTTTTCAACTATATCGAGAAGTCCGATGCCGTTAGCACCGCCGAGAATGTTAAGTTTTTCAACAATCTCAAGTCCGTTCATTTTAACACCGTCAATAGCGGTAGGAATACCCTTTTCAAAATGAATATTAACATAGGTTGGTGCATCGGGGGCCTGTTCGGGAGCAACGCTCATTTCAAGGAAGCCCTCTTTTGCGTACATAGGTTCGTTTGCGGGGTCTTCAAGGTCAAGTCCTTCGTGAGAAAGGTGCCAAACATTCTTATCCTTTGAATAGTTGGTTTCACGGTTAATTTTAAGAGGAATATTATGAGACTCGGCATAATCGATTTCTTCTTCACGGGATTTAATATCCCATTCACGCCAAGGAGCGATAATTTCCATTTCCGGAGCAAAGTGCTTTAAGGTCAGTTCAAACCGAACCTGGTCATTACCTTTACCGGTACAACCGTGGCAGATAGCGTCTGCTCCTTCTTTGATAGCAATTTCAGCAAGTCCTTTAGCAATACAGGGACGGGCGTGAGAAGTACCAAGAAGGTAACTTTCATAGTCAGCACCTGCTTTAAGGCAAGGCCATATGTACTCTTCAACATACTCTTTCTTAAGGTCAAGTACATAAAGTTTAGAAGCACCTGTTTTTATTGCCTTTTCTTCAAGGCCGTCAAGTTCGGTGCCTTGACCTACGTCACCGGATACGGCAATTACCTCGCAGTTATTATAGTTTTCTTTAAGCCAAGGAATAATAATTGAAGTATCCAGTCCGCCAGAATAGGCAAGAACAACCTTTTTGATTTTTGATTTATCCATTTTAATGTCCCCCATTGATATCTTAATCACTTGCATAATTATGCATCATAATGAAATTAAAGTCAAGTCTTTTTTTAAATATTGTAATAAAAGGCTATAATTGATGCTGTTAAACCTTATAGTTTGTCTAAAACAACGAATGCATTTTGCATATATATGCGATTATTGTTGCATATTTGCATAAACATTAATGAAACTCAAGAAAGAAGTTCTTGAGTTTCAAAATTTAAGACATAACGATTTTAGGCTTTCCGCCGTCAATAGTTTCCTTTTTAATAACTACCTTCTTAATCTTGTTATCAGAGGGTGTTTCATACATAGGTGTGCGAAGGACGCCTTCAATTATTGAACGAAGTCCACGGGCGCCTGTTTTTCTCTCGATTGTGAGTTCGGCTATTCGCTTAAGCGCTTCTTGTTCAAACTCAAGTTCAACCCCGTCAAGTTCAAATAGAGCCTGATACTGTTTTATAATTGAATTCTTTGGCTCGGTCATTATTTTGATAAGTGTATCTTCGTCCATTCCGGAAAGAGCGGTTACAACGGGAATTCGGCCTACAAGTTCAGGAATTATGCCGTATTTTACAAGGTCCCTATGGGTAACATCTTTATAAAAGTCTGCCGTTTCAAGTTCTTTCTTTGACTTAACCTCTTGTTCAAAGCCTAAAGCAGAGCCGCCTTTTCTTCTCTCAACTATTTTATCTATACCGTCAAAAGCACCGCCACAGATAAAGAGAATATTAGTTGTATTTATTGGAATAAATTCTTGCTGAGGGTGTTTTCTTCCGCCTTGTGGAGGAACATTTGCAACGGTACCCTCAAGAATTTTAAGAAGTGCTTGTTGAACACCTTCGCCGCTGACGTCTCGTGTTATGCTTGTGTTCTCGCTTTTTCTGGCAATTTTATCGATTTCGTCGATATAAATAATTCCGCGTTCAGCCTTTTGAATATCAAAATCTGCCGCTTGAATGAGACGGAGTAGGATGTTCTCAACATCTTCGCCTACATATCCTGCCTCGGTTAAAGTAGTAGCATCAGTAATAGCAAAAGGCACACCAAGGGACTTAGCAAGGGTTTGGGCAAGTAGTGTTTTACCCACACCCGTAGGACCAAGTAATAAAACATTACTTTTGTTTAGTTCAACATCTGTTTTATCCGCCTTAAAAATACGCTTATAGTGATTATAAACCGACACAGCAAGGGTGATTTTAGCATCATCCTGACCAATTACATATTCATCGAGATGCTCTTTAATTTCACGGGGTTTTGGTAAAACAAATTCAGGTTCTGCCTTTTTCCTCGGTTTGTGCTTTGCAACATATTCTTCAGGTTCAAGAAGTGAACTGCAAAACTCAATACATTCGTCGCAAATATAAACGCCCGGTCCCTCAATAAGACGCTTAACCTGATGTTCAGATTTATTACAGAAAGAACAAAAAATTCCGTTTGAATTATTATTGCCGTTTGGCATTGTTTGTCTCCGTTCCCCCTAATAAAAGGGTTTCAATAGTAAGAAAATCTCCATTTATGATGGAGATTTTCGTTTTATTTTCAGCGCTTTTCGATTACCTTGTCGATAATACCGTATTCCTTGGCCTCATAAGCAGACATAAAGTTATCGCGCTCTGTATCACGCTCAATAACATCAAGAGGTTGACCTGTTCTCTCGCTTAATATACGGTTAAGAGTTGCTCTGGTCTTTTCAATGTGACGAGCGTGAATAAGTATATCAGTAGCCTGACCTTCTGCAGAACCAAGCGGCTGATGAATCATAATTTCACTGTTGGGAAGGGCATAACGTTTACCCTTTGTGCCTGCAGCAAGAAGAAACGCTCCCATGCTTGCCGCCATTCCGATGCAAATGGTAGAAACATCACACTTAATATACTGCATAGTGTCATATATTGCCATACCGGCTGAAACGCTTCCGCCGGGACTGTTGATATAAAAACTTATATCTTTTTCGGGGTCCTGACCTTCAAGATAGAGAAGTTGAGCAATTACAAGACTTGCAGAATTGTTATCTACCTGGTCGGGTAGCATAATTATTCTGTCATTTAAAAGTCTGGAAAAAATATCGTAAGAACGTTCTCCCCTACTGGTTTGTTCAACTACATAAGGCACTAACATACCCATTAAAATCACCTCTGCTAAATACTAAATATAATTATGAGCAAAAGCCGCAAAATATAAACAATTATTCTACAGTTTCTTCAACCTTTTCTTCGGTTTCAGCCTTTTTTGGTGCAGTTTTTTTGGTTGCAGTTTTCTTTGCGGGTGTTTTCTTGGTAGTTTTTTCTGCAACGTCTTTAATTTCTGCAGAAGATTTAACAAGGTCAATAGCCTTATTAAGAGTTAAATCGTGAGCGACATCACTCTCGCTGATTGCAGCCTTAACCTGTTCAACCTCCATACCGTAGGAAGAAGCAATTTTATCGTATTCGGCGTTAAGTTCTTCCTCACTAGCGGTAATTCCTTCAACCTCAACAATCTTTTCAAGAGCAAGTCTGATTTTAACCTGTTTCTCGCTTTGAGGACGGAAGGTCTCTTTGAAATCTTCAACAGTTGTTCCGGTATATTTAAGATATGTTTCTAAATCCATTCCCTGACTGCGAAGTCGATAGTCAAACTCGCGAACACTCTCATTTGAGCGGTTTTCAATCATAGCGTCGGGGATTTCTGCCTTCATTGACTCAACTACCATTTCGATAAGTTTGTTTTCAACTTCATCATCGGCAGTTTTAGTTTTACGCTCGAGGGTTTTTGCCTTTATGTCTTCTTTAAGAGCGTCGAGTGTATCAAATTCGCTTACGTCTTTTGCAAACTCATCGTCAATTACGGGCATCTCTTTTGCCTTGATTTCGTGAAGTTTGCACTTGAAGGTTGCATCTTTACCTGCAAGTTCTTCTGCCTGGTAGTCGGTGGGGAAAGTTACATTAACATCAAACTCATCACCAACATTATGACCAACAATCTGGTCTTCAAAGCCGGGGATAAACTGACCTGAACCGAGGGTGAGAGAGAAACCTTCTCCCTTACCGCCGTCAAAAGCAACACCGTCTACGAAACCTTCAAAGTCAATAACGGTCATATCGTCCATAGCAGCGGCTCTGTCATCAACAGCAACAATACGGGAATTTCTGTCTGCTAAACGATTGATTTCAGCATTTACTTCATCATCGGTTACAACAGGGGTACTGCGTTCTGCTTTAAGTCCTTTGTATTCGCCGAGTTCTACCTCAGGTTCAACAACAACGGTAACCTTAAGTTCAGCACCTTCAGCCTTGCTTACGGAAACAACATCGGTTTTCTCAACGTCAACAAGTTTAAGATTTGCATCATTTACAGCACCGAGCAGTACACCTTCATAAAGAAGATTTAAAGCGTCATCAAAGAAAACGCCCTCACCGTAAAGTCTTTCGATGGTAGCGAGGGGTGCTTTACCCTTTCTGAAACCCTTAACGGTAATGTTTTTTACCTCTTTTTTGTATACCTTTTGAATTGCATCGCAAAAAGCAGCGCTGTCAATGGAAATTTCCAGCTCATACTTATTGGTATCGATTTTGTTTGAAGCCTTAAGACTCATATTTTTTACCTCCGAAAAGTTAAACTTGGCACATTAGTGCATAAATCGTCAAATATTAATATAACATATTAGTATAGATTTTTCTACTATTTTTTTAAAAATTTTTATTTTATTGTAAATGGTACAAAATTCATACAATCTGAAGATATAAGTTTTAACTTAATGCCCTCAAATTCGCCTATTGCGTTATGAAAACCGGGTCCGTGAATGTGACCGTAATATACTTCTTTTACACAGTGTTCTTTTAGCACATCAATAAACTCTCTGCACACCTCATTTGAGTATGCAGGCGGATAATGCATAAAGACAAGTGGCTTAAGTCCCGTACTTTCTGCAGCGGCGAGAGAACGCTCAAGTCTGCCCGTTTCTCTTAAAATGATTTTTTTATCGTCTTCGCCGCCTGAAAACATCCAACCGCGAGTGCCACAGATGGCTCTGTCTTCTGCTACAACAGCATTATTAAAAACGAGTTCGACCGTTTTAATTTCATTTTCATGAAAAAATTCATTAACTTTTTTTACCGTACTCCACCAAAGGTCGTGATTACCCTTAAGAAGAATTTTTCTGCCGGGAAGCGATTCTAAAAATTTAAAATCTTCAAGAGATTCTTCGAGTTTGAGTGCCCAGGAAAAATCCCCCGGTAAAACAACCGTGTCACCGTCTTTTACCATTCTTATCCAATTGCTTTTTATTCGCTCTACATAATTATCCCATCCAAAGATATCCATTGGTTTATCTGTACCTAGCGACAAATGTAAATCAGAAATAGCAAAAATGCTCAAACTAAAATCACCTCTTTTTTGAATATATTTTATTTTTCTTCAAACAATATTATTAACCTTTTGGGTTAAAATTAAGTTAAACGGAGGAAGAAATATGAACAACTGTGACAATGGAAGATGTGCTCCCGGAAATGTTATTTCAGGCATCAAGTGTGATGTAGTTAACTGTGAATATCACAGAGAGGGCAATAAATGTCAGGCGGGTTCTATTGAAGTAGGACACGGAAATTGTAGCACAAGCAAGGAAACATCTTGCGAGACATTTAAAGCAAAAAACATCTAATGTAAAACGCCCGTACGGAGAATTCCGAAAGGGCGTTTTCCTTTTTAACGGTTTATACCTAGACGGTCTAAAACGACCTTGTACATATCTTCTTTATCGCAAACATTATTAAAACGGACTTTTGCGTTTTCAAGTTCTGCTATAGGAGATGGAATTACTGTATTTGTCTTATGAGATAGAAGTTTTGCGGCGTCAAATTCGTCACTCGGTACGGTTTCGCCGATTGCCTCCAGAACGCTGTTTGCAAACTTATAGGGACTTGCTGTTGAAGCGATTAATACAGGACGGGTGTCACCTGTATTTTTCTTATAATCATTGTAAACGCTTACTGCAACAGCGG
>JAZSLH010000182.1:0-3521 GCA_045535275.1 Acutalibacteraceae bacterium | reverse complement strand
TACGCTCTTGAATTTTTAAAGGTGATAGATGAAAACACAAAAAGGGTTTACATAGATAAAGAAGAAACCTTTCGGGCTGAAGACCTTGTTGTTACCCGTTTTGCTACAAGCCACGACTGTAAAGGCTCAAGCGGTTTTGTTATTACAGTGGGCGACATTAAAACTGCCGTCTGTACCGACCTTGGAATTATGACCGACGAGGTTAAAAACGCCCTTAAAGGTTGTAGTCTTGTTATGCTTGAGGCAAATCACGACCCCGTAATGCTTAGGCTCGGGCCCTATCCTGCCGAACTGAAAATCAGAATTGCCTCTGATAAAGGGCATCTTCCAAACGCCGTCTGCGCCCAGACGGTTGCCGAACTTTACGGCACAGGAACTACCCGTTTTGTGCTCGGACACTTATCGGAGGCTAACAACACCCCCGATAAAGCCTCGTCGGCAGCCAGAGCCGCCCTTATGGATAAAGGTGCAATAGAAAACAACGACTATATATTATATGTAGCCGCTAAAGATGGGAATAGGGTTATACCGCTATGATAAAAATTAAAATTATTGCAATGGGAAAACTCAAAGAAAAATATCTCTGTCAGGCTCAAGAGGAATACTTAAAACGTATGTCTGCCTACGCTAAAACCGAAGTAATAGAAATTGAGCCGATGAGAATTAGCGAAAACCCCTCTAAAGCCGAAATAGAAAGGGTCCTAATAAGCGAAGCGGAACTTATAAAGAAGAAAATCCCCGAAAACTGTGCCAAAGTTGCTATGTGTATTGAGGGTAAAAGGTTTTCGAGCGAGGAATTTTCGGCAAAAGTTGAAGATATAGTAAGCGGAGGAAAAGGAACTTTAGTATATATAATAGGTAGTTCCTACGGTCTTCACGACAGCATTAAAAATTTAGCAGATATAAAACTCTCTTTTTCAGATATGACCTTTCCGCACCAACTTTTCAGAATTATGCTTTTAGAACAAATTTACCGTGCCTTTAAAATAAATGAGGGCTCAAAATATCATAAATAAAAAATTTTAAAAAATACTTGACCGCAGAGGTGGATTGTGATATAATCTATCTACCTCTGTAGGTTCTTTTTTTTTGTGAAGAACTTTTTTCAAAGCGAAAAGGCGGTTTTAGTGTGCAAAAACCCCGCTTCGTTGAGGGAGGCTAATAGGGTTTCGGACAGGAACGAAACCCGAGAATATTCCGTAAAACGGGAGGTGCCGTCATGAGAGTAAAAATTACACTCGCTTGTACTGAGTGCAAGCAACGCAACTACAACACAATGAAAAACAAGAAGAATGACCCCGACAGACTTGAAATGAACAAGTACTGCAGATTCTGCAAGAAGCACACAGTTCACAAGGAAACCAAATAAGGAGGACTAATATGAAAGCAGTAAACAGAATCAGTCAGATTTTGGCTATCGTTTTCTCCGTAGCAGCGGTTGTACTGTTTTTCTTCCCCCTCGTAAATGTTACCTCAGACCTCTTTACCGGTACTTTAATCGGTGGAGAACTTGCTTTTGGTAAGAATATCGAAGGCGTTGGAGAACTTTACAAGTCCACTAAAATCCTCTTTTGCTTCGTTTTGTCAGTCGCTGCCGTTGTCTTCTCTGCTTTGACTTTCAAGTTTAAGCCGACAAGATTCGTAGCCCCTGCAACCGGTCTCTTTGGAGCAATCTTTACGTTGGTAATCGCCTGCAGCAGAATAGGTCTGTTTGTAGACAGCCGTCCTTTAGGCGGTCCCGAAACAGGACTTCCCAATTCTGCTCTTGACTATACTATAGTCGTTTGGCTTATCCCCGTAGCGCTATTCGTAGCGGTTGCTTTTGGTGTGTGCCATCTTATTGTAGATGACCGTATAATGTTCCTTGAAGGCAAGGTTAAAATGACCCTGCTTCAGCGCATTATTCACACTCTTCGCGACTATAAGAGCGAGGTCAAGAAAATTGTTTGGCCCGGCCTTCGCGATGTAGTAAAGAACGGACTTATCGTTCTTATAATGTGCGGTATTGTCGGTATCTTTATTTGGCTTGTAGATTTCGGTCTGGGTTCACTCATGGACCTTATTACCAAACTTTAACGGAGGGCAAAAATGTCTGACAATAATAAGGCGAAATGGTATGTAGTCCATACCTATTCGGGCTATGAAAATAAAGTAGCGTCCGACCTTGAAATTATGGTAGAGAACCGCAAAATGCAGGACCTTATCATGGATATCAAGATTCCTACCGAAACCGTTACAGAAATTAAAGAAGATAAAGTAAAAGAGTATGAGCGTAAAATTTTCCCCGGTTATGTGCTCATCAAGATGATTGTTACCGACGATTCCTGGTATGTCGTGCGCAACATTCGCGGAGTAACCGGATTTGTAGGTCCCGGGTCTAAACCGGTACCCCTAACCGATGCAGAGGTAGAAGCCCTCGGCGTCGAGAAACACAGTGTTGAAGTCGGCTACAAAGTGGGCGACCTTGTCAACATTATTGACGGTCCTCTTAAAGATTTTCAGGGAACCGTTACCGCTGTCGATTTGGAAAACAAAAGCGTCAGCGTCAACATTTCGATGTTCGGCAGAGAAACTCCCGCCGAATTCGAACTCGACCAGATTTCTCTGGCAGACTAATTTTATAAATACGCAGTTTTCTGCTTAAAGATGTCAATAAAAGGCGCTTTAACCTCTTTTTAAAGAGGGTATAAAACCGCGGCAGTTTGCCGCCGACGCGAAAGCGTCACGGTGGGAGGAACGGGTATATGACCGTTCCGCCAAGTGAAAAATCACTAGTTACCACGAATAATGGAGGTGCAAACAATGGCTCAGAAAATTATAGGTTACATTAAACTGCAGATTCCCGCTGGAAAAGCCACTCCGGCTCCACCGGTAGGTCCTGCGCTGGGACAGCACGGCGTCAACATCATGGCGTTCACTAAGGAATTCAATGAACGCACTAAAAATGATGCCGGTCTCATCATTCCGGTAGTTATTACCGTTTATGCAGACCATTCGTTCAGTTTTATCACCAAGACCCCTCCCGCAGCAGTTCTTATTAAAAAGGCTTGCGGAATTGAGAGCGGTTCCGGTGTGCCGAACAAGACTAAAGTTGCAAAGATTACCAGCGAGCAGGTTAAGAAGATTGCAGAGCAGAAAATGCCCGACCTTAATGCAGCAAGCATTGAGACCGCTATGTCTATGATTGCCGGTACGGCTCGTAGCATGGGCATCGAAGTAGTCGATTAATCTCTCTCGTGGGAGGAAATTATCCGATTTAACCACTTATTGGGAGGTAAAACAATGAAACACGGTAAAAAGTACAATGAAAGTGCAAAACTTATCGAAACCGGTAAGTTATACGAAGTCGGCGAAGCTTGCGAACTTGCCTGCAAGGCCGCTACCGCAAAGTTCGACGAAACAATCGAAATCCACATCCGTCTTGGTGTTGACTCCCGTCACGCTGACCAGCAGGTTCGCGGCGCGATCGTTCTTCCCAACGGTACCGGTAAGACAGTTCGCACACTCGTTTTCGCAAAGGG
>JAZSLH010000027.1:0-10912 GCA_045535275.1 Acutalibacteraceae bacterium | reverse complement strand
CAGGGCGGTTTTGGCTCAACGGGAACAAAATAACCCTTGACAAAATGTCTTTCAAATGTGTATAATATGTCAGTAAGTGTAAAAGACTTTGACCGAGTTTTTAAAGCAATAGCAAACCTTTTAAGAGAGCGGCGTTTGGTGTGAAGCCGTAAGGTGCTGTTTGCCTACTTTCGCCTCGTGAGTTGCCTGTAGAAATATAGGCTGTAGTTGCTGCATTAAAGCAAATAAAGTGGCGGCTTTGCCGCAATTTGAGTGGTACCACGGAACTTTTCGTCTCATACTTTGTATGAGGCGTTTTTTTATGGAGGTTTACAATGAACGAGAAACTGATAGAACTGCAAAAACAGTTTGAAGAAGAACTTGCTTTAGTTAACGATGTTAACGAACTTGAAAATATCAGGGTTGCTTATCTTGGTAAAAAGGGAAGTATAACCGACCTGCTTAAAGGAATGAAAGACCTGTCTGTAGAGGAGAAAAAGACCTTTGGACAAAGTGTTAATATTCTTAAAAACTTTGCTAGCGAAAAAATAACAGAAAAAATGGCAGAACTTAAAGAAAAAGAGGTTCAAAAAGAAATCAATTCTATGCTCGAGTTTGACCTCTCGGTACCTGCCGACCTTTCCCGCGGTTCTTATCATCCTATTACACTTGTACAGCGTGAGTGTGAGAGAATATTCAAGTCAATGGGATTTGATGTTGAAGATTATAGCGAAATTGTTACCGACTATGAGTGCTTTGAGGCTCTTAACATACCTAAACATCACCCTGCCCGTGATATGCAGGATACCTATTATCTTGAGAACGGACAACTCCTTAAATCCCATACCTCCGCTGCTCAAAACGCTATCTATAAGAAGTATAAAGACGCTCTTTTTAGTGAGGGCCGTCCGATAAAGGCAATCTTCCCCGGAAGATGTTTTAGAAACGAGGCTACCGACGCCTGTCACGAAAATACCTTCTTCCAAATGGAAGGTGTAATGGTAGATAAAGATATTTCAATATCTAACCTAATTTTCTTTATGAAAACAATGCTTTCCGAAGTCTTTAAGAGAGATGTAAAGGTCCGCCTTCGCCCCGGTTTCTTCCCCTTCGTTGAGCCCGGTTTTGAACTTGATATAAGTTGTGCTATCTGTGGCGGAGAGGGTTGTCCCTCTTGTAAACATAGCGGTTGGCTTGAACTTTGCCCTTGCGGTATGATACACCCCGAGGTGCTCAAAGCCGGCGGAATTGACCCCGAAGAGTACACAGGTTTTGCTTTCGGCCTTGGTCTTACCCGCCTCGCTATGATGAAATACGGCGTTAAAGATATTCGTGATTTAAACGGCGGAAGCCTTAAAACTCTTTCGCAGTTTACCGACGATGAATAAGAAAGGAGAGTGCCGATATGCTACTATCAATGAATTGGATATCAGACTTTGTTGATTTTTCGGGTCTTGACAAACTTAAACTTATAAATCAGTTCTCTCTTTCTACCGCCGAGGTTGAAAATGAGATTTATATGAAAGGTTCCGATATAAGCGGAATTGTTGTTGCAGAGATTAAATCGGTTGAAGACCATCCGGAGTCCAAGAAACTTCATCTTTTAAAGGTTGATGCGGGTGACGGAAAACTCACAGATGTTGTCTGTGGCGCTCCTAATGTTCGTGTTGGAATGAAAACCGCCTTTGCAAAGGTTGGGGCAAAAATAGGGGATATTACCATATCGCCCAGACCTCTTGCAGGGTTCGACTCTTTCGGTATGTGCTGTTCTGAAAAGGAACTTGGAATTTCTGATGATAACTCCGGAATTATGGATATTACCGAAAATGTTGAAAACGGAACTGATATTAAAGATGTATATGAAATTGAGGATATCATCTTTGAGGTTGATAATAAATCTTTAACCAATCGCCCTGACCTTTGGGGTCACTACGGAATTGCCCGTGAATTTGCAGCCCTCGCAGGAAGACCGCTTAAACCTCTTGAAACCGTAAATCTTTCAGAGTATGACAATCTTCCTAAGGTTGATATGAAAATTGAAGACCCTCTTTGCCAGAGATATTCTTGTTTGCAAGTAGAGAACATATCAAAAACGGTCAGCCCCGTTAATATGCGTATCCGTCTTTACTACTGCGGAATGAGGGGAATAAATCTCCTTGCCGACCTTACCAACTATCTTATGCTTGAAATGGGTCAGCCAATGCACGCCTTTGACTCCAGAAAGGTTGAAAAAATCCGTATTAAACGCTTTGATACTCCCTTTAAGTTTACAACACTTGACGGTGTAGAGCGTAATGTAGACGAAAACACCTTAATGATTTGTAACGACAACACTCCCGTTGCCGTTGCGGGTATTATGGGCGGACTTGATTCAGAAATTGTTGAGGATACAAGGACCCTTACTCTCGAATCTGCTACCTTCGACTGTGTTTCTATCCGCAAATCAACCGTTCGTTTAGGTCACAGAACCGACGCTTCAATGCGTTATGAAAAATGTCTTGACCCCGAACTTACCGTTCCTGCTATTGCTCGTTTTGTAAAACTACTTTCTGATATCGATAGCGGAGTTAAGGTTGTGTCTTCGCTAACAGATGAATATGCCGTTAAATACGATACGGTAAATCTTGATTTCAACAAATCTTTTGTTAATCGTTATACTGGTATTGAAATAGCAAATGATACTATTGTTAAAACACTTCAGTCTTTAGGATTTGAAGTAAAACTTTCGGGCGATGATTTTAATGTTACCGTACCAAGTTGGAGAGCAACCAAGGATGTCACAATGAAGGCAGATGTAATTGAAGAAATTACCCGTATATACGGCTACGATAATTTTGAAATTCATACTGCCTGCGCACCTATTGCACCCGTTCGTCCTCAAATTGAAAAGACGGTTGAAGACAAGGTTAAAGACATTCTCGTTAAACGCTATTCTCTTCACGAAGTGCATTCTTATGTATGGCAGTATTATGACGAGTACAAGGTACTCGGAATTGATGTTGAGGATAATATCAAACTAATCGGTGCTGTAAATCCGAATATCGAAACAATCCGAAAATCAATCGTTCCTACACAACTTTGTCAGGTGAAATACAATACAGGATATTCAACAGATTTTGGTCTGTTTGAAATAGGTCGTGTTGTTGAAGGAGTCGGCAGCGACAACCTCTGTATTGAAAAGAAAAAACTTGCCGTTACTCTTTTTAGCAAAACTAAAACAGTTGAGGCACTATATTTTGACCTTTATAATATACTCAGTGTTGTTACAGACGATATTAAGCATAAAACTCTTTCTTTTGAAAGGTCAGAAGCAACCAAATCATATCAGCATCCCCGTAATCTGAATACTATTATCTGCGACAGCAAAAAAATCGGTGAAATCGGAATTGTTCATCCGACCGTGTCGAAGAAGATTGATAAAAAGGCTTCTATCGTTTACGCCGAGATTGATTTTAGCGTCTTTGCAGAAATTGAAAATGCAAGTATAAAGTATGAAGAACCCGGCCGTTTTCCCGGAATGGAAATAGATTTGTCCTTTATTTCGGATACTTTTGCTCCTGTAAACGAAGCAATTGTTTCACAAAACTGTGAACTCATTAAGAGTATTAAAGTTGTTGATACTTATACTGATGAAAGCGGTAAATCTATAACCGTCCGCATTACTTTTGCACACCCGGAAAGAACTCTTACAGGTGACGAGGTAAAAGTAGTTACCGATAAGGTTATTGCAGACCTTGCCGAAAAGGGAATTATTATGAAAATGTAAAAAATATATTTCAACCCGAAGAAATTCAGTTCTTCGGGTTGTTTTTTTAATTTTAATGCATATACTAACCTCGATAACAAAAGGAAAAGTTTACAGTATTGCTTTTCTTTGGATTTTGGAGGTTAAAATGAAAAAGTATTTAGCATTGATTTTATCGTTTATAATAATTGTCGGAACTCTTTCAGGTTGTGGCAAAAAAGACGAAAAGGGAAGTGTATATTTCCTTAATTTCAAGCCCGAACAGGACGCTGCTTGGCAACAACTTGCAAAGGAGTATACCGATGAAACGGGTGTGGAAGTAAAGGTAGTTACCGCCTCACAAGGCACTTACGAACAAACTTTGCTTACCGAAATCGATAAGGACGAATCGCCAACTCTATTTCAGGTAAACGGACCTATCGGACTTCAGTCTTGGAAAGACTATTGTCTTGATTTATCTGACACTGAAGTTTATAATCAACTGCTGTCAGATGACTTTGCTCTTAAAGAGGGAAATAAGGTTTATGCCGTTGCTTATGTTTACGAAGCCTTCGGTCTTATAACCAATAAAAAATTATTAAAGGAAGCGGGTTATAACATTGAAGAGATAACCTCTTTTGCAAAACTCAAGCAGGTCGCCGAAGACATTACTAAAAGAAAAAAAGAACTCGGTTTTTCAGCCTTCACCTCGTCAAGTCTTTCAAGTGCTTCAAGTTGGCGTTTTTCGGGACATCTTGCAAATATGCCTCTTTTCTTTGAATTTGATGAAGATAATATAAATGGACAACCTTCTAAAATTAAAGGAACCTATCTAAATAATTTTAAAAATATTTGGGATTTGTATATCAACAACTCAACTATCGACCCTAAAACCATTACAAGCGACCAGCACGACGCTACGTCAGAATTTAAAAACGAAAAAGCAGTATTTTATCAAAATGGCACCTGGGAATATGAAAATGTAAAATCAATAGGTGATGAAAATCTCGGTTTTCTTCCGATTTATATCGGCGTAAATGAAGAAAAACAGGGACTTTGCAGTGGCACCGAAAATTATTGGGCAGTAAATAGTGAAGCAGATGAGCAGGATATTGATGCAACTCTTGATTTTCTTGAGTGGGTTGTAACCTCAGACAAGGGTACGACTGCACTCGCTCAGAAAATGGGCTTTGTTTCTCCCTTTAAAAATGCAAAAAGTGTAAACAATGTACTTTCAGATATAATGACCGATTACGTTGAAAATGGTAATTATTCTGTAAAATGGGCTTTTTCTGTTACTCCTAATGTAGATGTTTGGCGTAGCGACCTAACTGACGCTCTGGCTGAATATACTGCTAAAAACGGAAGTTGGAAAAAGGTTGAGGAGGCTTTTATTAAAGGTTGGGAAAATCAATATAAAGCCTCAAAACAGTAAAAAATTAAGGATGCGGCGGTTTAGTCCGCATCCTTATTTGCTTAAATGGAGGTATAAGTCTTGAAACGACGCAAAATAAGCAGTGGCGAAAGCAAAAATCAAAATAGAGTTAATGAAGTAAAAAAATATTCGTCTGTTTTCCTATATCCTACGATAGCCGCTTTTATAATCGGTTTTGTTTGGCCTTTTTTTTGGGGTCTGTATTTGTCTTTTTTCAGGTTTAGAAGCACTAAAAAAACAACTTTTATTGGTTTTGAAAACTATATAAAGGCATTTAGCGATGAATCCTTTTTAAAATCTTTTATCTTTACAGTTTTGTTTACTATAACTTCGGTTCTAATAATCAATCTTGTGGCATTTTCGGTAGCCTTCGTTTTAACAAGGGGAATAAAAGGCTCTAACTTTTTCAGAACTGTATTTTTTATGCCGAATCTTATCGGCGGAATTGTACTCGGATATATTTGGAAGATAATTCTTGATGCAGTAATTTCACGGTTTCTGGGTTCGTCATTAGTTTTAAACTCAAAATACGGATTCTGGGGTCTTGTAATCCTAGTCGCCTGGCAACAGATTGGTTATATGATGATAATTTATATAGCAGGACTTCAGAATGTTCCGACAGAGTATATTGAAGCAGCAAAAATTGACGGAGCAAACGGAAGACAACTGCTTTTGCATATTACAATTCCCGTAGTTATGCCCTCAATTACTATCTGCACCTTCCTTACTCTTACAAACGGATTTAAACTTTTTGACCAAAACCTTGCATTAACGGCCGGAAAGCCGTATAATGAAACAGAAATGTTGGCACTCAATATTTACAACTCTTTCTATGAGAGTACTACCAACATGGGTATAGGACAGGCAAAAGCGGTAATCTTCTTTGTTACAGTAGCAGTCATCGCTCTTTCGCAACTCTATCTTACGAGAAGCAGGGAGGTAGATGCCTGATGGAAAACACAAGTAAAAAAGCAAGATTCAAGAATTCCGTTCTCACTGTCTTTTTTTCAATACTCTCGGCTATTTGGTTCTTTCCCGTTGTAGTAATTTTTTATAATTCCTTTAAAAACAATGATGCAATAAAAACCTCTCTTTTTTCTCTGCCTGACAGTCTTTCCTTTTCGGGACTAGAAAACTATATTACGGGAGTAGTGCACGGAAACTATCCATTCTACTATGCAATAATTAACAGTATCGTTATAACCGTCTTGTCAGTCGGACTAATTCTACTATGCACATCAATGGCTGCTTGGTATATAAATAGGGTCAATTCTGTCACTTGCAAAATCATTTACTATTTTTGTATTTTCTCAATGATAGTGCCGTTTCAAATGGTCATGTTTACCCTTTCTAAAACGGCGAACACACTAGGTCTTGATACACCGCTTACTCTTCCAATAATTTATCTCGGCTTCGGAGCAGGACTTGCCATCTTTTTATTTAACGGTTTTGTAAAGGGTATTCCAATGGAGATTGAGGAAGCGGCAACTATAGACGGCTGTAATACTCTTCAACTTTTCTTTCGTGTTGTCGCTCCCGTAATGAAGTCTACCTATATATCGGTCGGTATTCTTGAGGTTATGTGGGTCTGGAACGATTATCTGCTTCCTTACCTTGTGCTTGATAAAAAAGAGTTTAGAACAATCCCCATTCAAATTCAGTATCTTCAGGGCAGTTACGGTCAGGTTGATTATGGTGCTACAATGGCGCTTATCATACTTTGTCTTCTGCCGATAATTTTAATTTATTTTGTGTGTCAGAAATATATAATCAAAGGTGTACTTTCAGGTGCAGTTAAGGGTTAAAATGACATACGGAAACGGAGCATTTTATGAGAACAAGCGGAATTTTAATGCCGATTTTTTCCCTTTCTTCAAAAGGCGGTATCGGTACACTTGGAAAAGAGGCTTATCGGTTTGTTGACTTCTTAAATGAAGCGGGACAAACCTGGTGGCAAATTTTACCGCTTAACCCTACAAACTATGGCGATTCGCCATATCAGTCATTTTCCTCTTATGCGGGAAATCCCTATTTTATAGACCCCGAAATTTTAGTGGAAGAGGCTCTTCTCAGTGAGAAAGAGTTTAATTCCTTCGATTTTGGAAGCGACCCGTCATCAGTTGATTACGGCAAACTTTACGAAAATCGCATAAAAATGCTTAAAATTGCCTTTTCACGCTTTGTGCCGGATAAAGAGTACAAACGCTTTTGCGAAACAAACGCGTTCTGGCTAGATGAGTATACTCTCTTTATGGCGCTTAAGAATATGAATAATGATATTTCCTGGGAAAACTGGGATGACGCTCTTCGAAAAAGAGAAAATACCGCTATTGAAAACTTTAGAAACTCACAGTCACAAACAATAGAATTTTATCGTTTTTTACAGTTTAAGTTTTATCAGCAGTGGTTTACACTTAAAGAGTATGCCAATAATAAAGGAGTAAAATTTATCGGAGACATTCCAATCTATGTCGCCTACGACTCTGTTGATGTTTGGTCTGAACCCCACCAGTTCAGTCTGGATAAAAATCTTAAACCAAAAGCGGTTGCCGGTTGTCCTCCGGATGCCTTTTCTTCTGACGGGCAACTTTGGGGGAACCCACTGTATAACTGGTCGTTTATGAAGAAAGACGGATTTGCTTGGTGGAAACGTCGAATTGGTCACGCCCTTAAACTTTATGATATGGTTAGAATTGACCATTTCAGAGGTTTTGAGTCCTACTGGGCAGTTCCTTATGGAGAAAAAACTGCAATAAACGGAAAATGGCTTAAAGGGCCAAACATCGCTCTTTTTAATGAGTTCAAAAAAGAATTTGGCGAAAATCTGCCCATTATTGCCGAAGACCTCGGTTTTTTAACGCCCGAGGTGCTTAAAATGGTCAAAAAAACCGGTTTTCCGGGGATGAAGGTGTTGCAGTTTGCTTTTGATACAAACAGCGAAAGCGAATATCTTCCTCATAACTACACTGATAACTGCGTTGTTTATACGGGTACTCACGATAACGATACAATTATCGGTTGGGCAAACAGCATTAGCGAGGAAGAACTTGATTTTGCCCGTAAATATATGCGGGCAGGACAAGAAGCAATAAACTGGACAATGATGAAAACGGCAATGATGTCAGTAGGGGATATATGCATACTTACAATGCAGGACATTATCGGTCTTGATTCAACTGCGAGAACAAATACCCCCTCAACCGTTGGAGAAAACTGGAAATGGCGAATTGACGGCATTTGCATAAATAATTGGTTGGCAGAAGTTCTTTTCGATTTGACAAAACTTTATTTTAGATATCCGTTTGCTAAATAAAAAAACAAACCCGAGAACTTCTCGGGTTTGTTTTACATTAGGCAATTACTGACCTGTACGCCAGTGTTTAAAAATACTCTTTAAAAATTATGTTTTGTATGATATAATTTAAAAAAATAATTAGTTGGAGTTTATATGAAGGTATCTTTTGCAATAGTTGCAAGAAACGAAGAAAAAAGTCTTTCACGCATACTTGAGGATTTGACTTATCAGGATTATCCTCACGAAAACATCGAGGTTCTGCTTGTCGACAGTATGTCCAAAGACGACACTCTTCAGATAATGAAGAACTTTGCTGAAAACAGTTCGGGTTTTGCCGATATTAAGGTTTTACTCAACGAGGGTAAGGTTTTGCCAAGCGGTAATAATGTTGTTTTAGATAACTATACTGGAGATGTTCTTGTCAGAGTAGATGCTCATGGTGCTATTCCGAGTGATTTTATCTCCAAGAATGTTGAAATTATCAAAAGTGGAGAAAAGGTTTGCGGTGGAAGACGCCCAAACCTTATTGAAGATGCAAACTCTTTTAGAGAAACTCTGCTTTGTGCCGAACAATCAATGTTTGGAAGCAGTATCGCCCCTTATAGAAACGCTGAACAAAAAATGTATATCTCCTCGCTTTTTTGCGGAATGTATCTTCGCGAGGTCTTTGACACGGTAGGGAAATATAATGAAAATCTTTACCGGACTGAAGATAATGATATGTCATATAGAATACGAAAAGCGGGGTACAAGTTATGCTTTTCTCCCGATATTGTTTCGTATCAGTATACAAGAAATACGCTTTTTAAAATGCTGAAACAAAAATTCCTTAACGGTTTTTGGATAGGAAGAACTCTTGGCGTTAATCCTAAATGCTTTTCTGTTTTTCACTTTGTTCCGCTTGTCTTTGTTTTAAGTATTATATTTTCAGCCCTTCTTTCTTTTTTAGGTTATCCTCTTTTTGCTCTCCTTTTATTGAGTGCATATTCTCTTTTTGTGATTTTAACAACTATAATTGAAATTATTAAAAAACCGAGAATTACAAATCTGCTTTTACCGTTTATCTTTGCTTTGTTGCATATTTGCTATGGGGTTGGAACACTACTCGGAATTTTATCAATGCCTATTTGGCTTATGAAAATTAAGGGGAAGTCAAAATAATGAAAAAGTCAAGAAGATATAAAGAGGTTGTTTTATATGTCCTTTTTGGTGCGATTGTAACTTTTGCGAACTGGTTTTCCTATTCTCTGCTCGTTCTCACTACAGATTTAGGGGTCACAATCAGTAATTTTTTTGCCTGGATAGTTGCAGTTGTTCTTGCTTTTATAACAAGCAAATTCTTTGTTTTTGAAAAAAAGGGAGGCAGTTTTAAAAGATTTCTTAACGAAGCACTTTCGTTTTTAGGGCTTAGGGTTGCTACCGGAGTTGTTGAAGTTTCCTTGCCGACCTTTCTTATTTACATAGGTTTAAACCAAACCCTATTTGACATTGACGGCTTTTACGCAAAACTAATCGTCAGTATTATAGTTGTAATCTTAAACTATATTTTAAGTAAATTTGTTGTATTCAGGAAATAATAAAAAGCCTCTGACGAGGCTTTTTATTATTTTACTTTAACTTTAAAATTGTTCTTGCATCTTGGACAGTTTACATTATGCTCTCCCGGTTTTCTCGGAAGCCGAAGAATAACCGAGCAGTGAGGACACTTTTTGTAGATGTGTGTTTCTTTTTCCCTTTTCATTTTCTTCTTAAGTTCGAAATTTGCTTTAATTTTGTTTGCAAAGGATAAAAAGGGGCGGTTTTCAGCCTGTCTTTTCTCAATATTCTTTGATAAAAGTCTGAAAAACATCCAAACAATAAGGCCGGTTTCGACTAAATCAATCACAATGCCAAGGGGTAAAAAGATTTTAGAAATAAGAATGTTTACAATAGAAAGGATAACACAGGTAATTAAAAGAATTCGTGTGAGCAAATCAATACCGTATGATAGGTAACGCCCATACATAAACTGTGCTAACTTGTAACGGAAGTTCAAATTATTCACTCCTTAATGCTTCAACGGGGTCTTTCTTTGCGGCAAATCTTGACGGAATAAGTCCTGCAACAAAGGTAAGAACCATACTGATAATAACAAGCAAAATTGCTCCGCCCACAGGAAGTTGTGCGCCAATGTTTTCAATTCCTGAAAGTGCACGGATAAGAATATTTGCCGGAATACAAAGCAATAGAGTAGAGCCTATACCAATAAGTCCCGCCGTAAATCCGACAATAAGAGTTTCTGCGTTGAATACGCGTGAAATATCTCGTTTTGATGCACCGATTGCGCGAAGTATACCAATTTCTTTTGTTCTTTCAAGAACCGAAATATAGGTAATAATACCAATCATAATCGAAGAAACAACAAGTGAAATAGCAACAAATGCAATAAGAACATAGGAAATTACATTGATGATGGTAGTTATTGATGACATAAGAAGTG
>JAZSLH010000131.1:0-20222 GCA_045535275.1 Acutalibacteraceae bacterium | reverse complement strand
TGAGATTATGTCGCCAGTGGAAAAGGCATATCAAGAGTTTAAGCAAAGCAATGATAAAACAAAAACAATTAATGGAAAAATGTATTATCGTATTGTATGGTCCGAATTTTTCAACCTAACAGGTTATGAAAATGGATATCTTTCTGTTGTGCCATCTCCCGATATGCCACAAGAGAAAAGTGCGGTTTACCAAGACGAAAACGGAAATCACTTTACGTTAGGTGGACGTAATCACATTCGATTTGCAGGTGAAATACCTGAATGGTATCTTGAATGTGGCGAATGTAATATGCAATGGCGAGAAACAAAAAATATAGGAAAGTATTTATCCATAGTTGAGTAATTTCCCTCTTTTGCTAATAGCACCACAGGCTGCAATTAAAGAATCTAAATAATTAGGTTTATAAAGCAAAACTATCCGCCCGAGAAATCGAGCGGATTTTTATTTGCGTTGTAATTTTGGGGAAGGGATGGTATAATCTAACTGTAAATCAAAAGGAGGCGGGGCGCAAATGAAAAAGTTTTTCGAAAAGCACGAAACCTTGTTTTGCCTATTGCTGATAGCAGTTTATATTTTAGTCAATTCCTTTTGCGTTCAAAATTTTGGGGAGACAAGTTGGGTCAGTTTTGTTGTAAACTCTATTTTATCGGCTTTTTTACTCGGGCTTATACTTTTGTTAAAAAGAACCGCACACTACGGCCTGACAAAACCCGAAAACGCGAAAAAACTCTTGTATTTCGTACCACTGCTTCTCATTATATCGGTCAATTTGTGGAACGGAATTAACATAAACAACACGGCGGGTGAAATTGTTTTTCATATTTTAACCATGATAAACATCGGTTTTATTGAAGAAATAATCTTCAGAGGGTTTTTGTTTAAGATGATGGCAAAAAGCAACCTTAAACTCGCTATATTTATAAGCGCGATTACCTTTGGAGCGGGACACATTATCAATTTGTTTAACGGGGCAGACTTGGTTTCTACGGTGTCGCAGATATGTTATGCAACAGCGATAGGCTACCTGTTTGTAATAATTTTCCTAAAAAGCAAATCGCTTGTTCCGTGCATTATAACACATTGTTTAGTGAATTCACTTTCCATATTTAACGTTGAAAACAACCTGTCACGCTATATAGCACCGGTCTTTTTGATAATCATTCCTTTTGCTTATGCGATTTATATAAACAAAAAGATTATAGAATAAGTTTTAAATTTGTTTTGTATAAGAGAAAGCCTCTCTGCTAAAATTTAGCAGAGAGGCTTTGAGCCAAAATTATATAAAACGCAAAAATAATGCAAAAAAATATAATTATAAGAGATAATCGGGCAAATCTCTTTTTTGTTGAGGGGGTTGTTTTTTTGGGGTTGCTACGGGGCGGCGTTTGACTAATTTACCCGCAAAGTCTTTTGGAGAAACGCCTGTTATACGCTTAAAGGCGGCAGAAAAATATGCCTGGTTTGCAAAGCCCGTTTTCTCGGCAGTCTGCGTGACCGACTCACCGCCAAGCAAAAGTTCTTTTGCTTTACATATTTTAAGAAGATTAAAATAATCGTGAGCACCAACTCCGGAGAGGTTTGAAAAAATACGCTTAACATGTGAAAGGCTTATTCCAAGAGCGTCCGCCAACTCTTCAACCGAAATTCGAGCCTCGACATTATCGGACAGAATCTCAACCGCACTTTTAAAAAGCAACGCATCTCGGTTGTCGCTGGGGTGTTTGTTTGGCTGACCTGAGTAACAGAGCAGAAGTTCAAGCAAGGGATAAATAGCAGAACCGCTCTCTTTGTCAATTGCATCAATTAAAGGAAGTGTTTGCGGAAAAACCGAAAAGATGCCAAAATCCAGCGACTGCTCGGTGTCAAAAGAAAAACCTAAAACCTTTGAGCCAAAGAAACAAATCTCTCTTTTATCGGCAATTAAAATATCCCCCGATGACAGAGTATATACCTCTTTTCCAACGGTAGCCGAAACAAAACCTTGCGGGACAAGAAAAACTGAATAGTTATCTAAACAAATATTCTTGCTTGTATCAAGTTTAATTAGGTTGTTTATTTTTATACGAGATGAAACAAAACTCATAAAAACTCCTAAAACATATAAAAATGGCTCAAATATAGTATAAGAGAGTTTGTTCTAAAAGTCAAGAAAACTTTATTTAAATCTATCTAAAAAAACTTGGATTTTAACTTTGTTTATGATATAATAAATGAAAAGCAAAAGGAGGCGTTCCTATGATACAAGAGAAACCTTTGGAGAATATAGTACAAGGTTATAGCAACACGGCTATTTTCAGAAAAATTGCCTTTATCGGCGATAGCCTTTCTTCCGGCGAATTTGAAACGGTTGATGAAAACGGAACTCACGGATTTCACGACCTTTATGAGCATTCTTGGGGTCAACACATCGCAAGAAAGAACGGACTTTTCGCCTACAATTTTTCCCGCGGGGGAATGACTGCAAAATGGTATCTTGACAGTTTTGCAGATGAAAAAGATTTTTGGAATAAAGATAAGGCTTGTCAGGCTTATGTTGTCGCCCTTGGCGTTAACGACCTATTTCACCAAGGCTTTAAGGTAGGCTCCGCTGAAGACATCACTGCAACCGAATTCGATGGCGACCGCCCTTATATCAGTTATTACGCTGAAATCGTCCGAAGATATAAGGAAATCAGTCCCGACGCCAAGTTCTTCTTTGTTACCCTTCCAAACGACGGACGAAACAAAGAGATTACTGAAAATATGGTCAGAGCAATGTATGACCTTGCGGAACACTTTGAAAATTCTTATGTAATCGACCTTTATAAGTACGGCGAAGTTTATGACAACAACTTTAGAAACAAATATTTTCTCCACGGTCATATGAACCCAATGGGATATATTTACACCGCAAAGATAATTGATTCCTACATTGATTATATTATCCGTACAAATCCGTCCGACTTTAAGAATGTAGGACTGATTGGAACAGGAATTAAATATTAAATTATGAAAATTTCAACAGAAATCGGCTCAATAGCAAAAAAGGTCGGGCTAAAAAAGGCGATAGAACTTTGCGGAAAAGTGGGTTTTGATGCCTGGGACTTTTCAATGTTCGAAATGTGCAAGGTTGACCGAATAACCAAAAAGGCTTTGCCCGTTCAAAACGAACTTAACGGACCTGATTATATAAAGTTTGCAAAAGAACTTAAAAAAATTGGGCAAGAATACGGAATGGTCTGCAACCAGTCCCACGCCCCTTATCCGACCTACTCGCCCGATGTACGCTCGTTTCTTAAACGGTCAATAGAATGTACGGCGATTGCCGGGGGAGAAATTTGCGTAATCCACCCCGACAATTATAAGTCGGCAGAAGAAAACGCCCCAATGTTTTTAGAACTTCTTCCCTTTGCAAAGCAGTGCGGAGTAAAAATTGCTACCGAGAATATGTGGCTTTGGAACAGAGAAAAAGACCAGTCGGGCTTTGCTGCCTGTGCCACCGCTGAAGATTTTATAAAGCATCTGGATATTATAAACGACGAAAGTTTTGTCGCTTGTCTTGATATTGGCCACGCCGAGATGCGCGGCTCGGGAGATGGCGCGGTTAATATGATTAAAGCACTCGGCAGCCGTCTTAAAGCCCTCCACATTCACGATAACGACAGATGGCACGACAGCCATCAGATTCCTTTTTCAATGGATATTGATTTTGTGTCGATTGTAAAGGCGCTAAAAGAGATTGACTATAAAGGATATTTTACCCTAGAGGCAGACACCTATCTTTCTGAGCATACACCCGAGAATGTTCTCTCCGGCGTAATAAAACTTAAAGACAGCGCAAAAAAACTTGCCGATATGTTTGACGAACTATAATCGGCAAAAAATATATGACATATTAAAAATATATAAAAATGGCTCAAATTTTACTAAAAGAAAACTCAAGTTCTTTCGCCTACAGGGTGTGTGCGAAAAAACTTGAGTTTTTTACATTGTCTTGCGCCATTGTCCAGGAGTTATGCCGGTTGCCTTTTTAAAAACACGACAATAATATTGAAGCGAAGAGAATCCGCTTTGGGTTGCACACGTTTCAAGGGTCAAAAAAGTGTGAACAAGCAGTTTTTTAGAGTGTTCAACACGAGTCAAAATAATATACTGCGATGGAGGCATTCCAAATTTATTTTTAAAGAGACGTCTGAAATAAACTTCACTCATATTACAGCGCTCGGCAAGAGTGTCGACCCCAAGCGAAAGGTTGCTGAAATTCTTTTCAATATACTCTTTTGCCTCGATAATTTCAAAACGGGACTTTGAGGTTTCCTTTTTTTTATTACAAATTTCAGCATAAATTGAATACAGAGCCGCCATCCCTTCGGCGAAACTCTCCTTATTTGATGCAACAAGTTTTGAAAACATGTTTTCGGCATTAGCGATGTCATTATAATAATCGCTTTTTCTTAAAGAGTCTGAACCAAACTCAAAGTCGGTATATATGAATTTATAACAGTTTGTTTTAAGATTCATTTTGTAGATGGCACCTTTAGCAAGGTATAGAATGCCCCCGCTTTGAGCGGTAATTTCTCTGCCGTCTTCAAAAAAGTAGGTACAACTTCCCGAAAGAACATAAACCAGGGCGTCGCTGTGGCGTGAGTTTACAAAAATAGGCTTATTTTTTTGGTCTTTGATTTCCGATTTCAAAACATTAATTATCTTTTTAATATAAAGTTCGTTTTGTGCTATATCAAGTTTGCTCATAACAACCTCTAGTTTTGATTTTTTTAAAATTATACACTAAAAATGCATAAAAAAGCAAGGTTTTGTTTCGAAAAATATAAAAGTATTGATATTGAATATTTTTTCTTGGTGTCAGAGGATATATAATAATCTTGAAAGGAAGTGTTGTTATGACCGGCTCAGAAATGGCAAAAGCAATAGAACAAATGATTAAAACAGAAAATCGCGACAATGTTTTTTATAGCGATGTTAAAATTTTAAAATTCCTTTTTGATAACTGCGAGATAGAGTTTCCGAAAGAAAACCGCTTTTTCGGCAGGGTTAACTTTGAAACAATTGCCCAGGTGGTTATCTGGCATAGAACAAGAGAGGCGGCAAAGGAACTTGGGGAAAGCGAATTTGCAAAGGGACATTCCGCCCTTGCTTATACAGGCACCTGGGATTTCTCTCACACTACGCCCGAATGGGATACTTTGTTTTGCGGCGGATTTGTCGGAATAGTTAAAAGAATTAAGGAATATAAGGCCAAGAACCCCGAAAAAGCCGATTTTTATAACGCACTCATTGAACTCTGGGAGTCGATTTTCGACTTTCTTAAAAGGTCGGCAGAGGTTGCCCAAAAAAGCGGAAAAGAAGAAATTGCAGACGGGCTTTTGGCTCTTACGAAGCGCGCCCCAAATTCGCTTTATGAAGTAATGCAGTTAACAATAGTTTACTATATTATGCAACATATTTTTGAAGGAACATTCCTTAGAACGCTTGGCAGACTTGACAGTTTATTCTATCCTTTCTATAAAAAAGAAACCGAAGAAAGTGCTCAAACTTTGATGTTTGACTATTTTAAAGAGATTGATACTCTAAAAGCCCCCGCAAATATTCCGTTTGCCATCGGAGGTACGGATATAAACGGCAACAGTCTTATAAATTCTGTTTCTTACCTGATTTTAGAAACCTACCGAAAAGCAGGGACAAATAATACCAAGTTCCATATTCTTTGCTCAAAAAACACCCCTGACGATATTATAAAACAAGGGCTTGATGCCGTTCGTGAGGGTAACAACAGTATTGTTTTTTTGGGGGACGAAACCTTAATAAACTGTCTTAAAAAGCATGGTGTAGAACATAATGATGCGGTAGATTACCACGTTGTCGGCTGTTATGAGGTTGGCGCAAGAGGAGAACTTGCCTCTACCACAAACGGTAGAGTAAATATGCCAAAAGCCCTTGAATACGCCTTGACGGGAGGATTAGACCTCTTTACTAACGAACAGGTTGGCCTTGAAAACAGCAAAACATACAATAGTTTTGAAGAACTTTATAATGAAACACTTCGTCAACTTGAGTATCTTTGTCAGTGTTCAATGCGCTCGACAGATATTTTTGAAAAGAACTACTGCCATATTCATTCGGCGCCGATTTTATCTTCAACCTATCTTTCTGCCCTTGAAAAAGGCGGCGACCTCTACTGCGAATATACCGCAAAGTATCCGAATTCTTCGGTGAACGCTATAGGTCTTGCAACCCTTACCGATTCGCTTGTTGCGGTTAAAAAACTTTGTTTTGAAGATAAAACCTTAACACTCGAAGAACTTACAAATATCCTTAAAAATGACTGGGAAAATAGCGAACAACTCCGCCTTTTTGTAAAGAACCGATTCGAAAAATTCGGAACGGCAAACCCCGAGGTTGACGCTATTGCACAAGACCTTGTTAAAGCACTCGAGAAGTTTATTTCGGGCAAACCCAACTCAAAGGGCGGAATTTGGAAACTCGGAATGTTTTCGCTTAACTGGCGTTGGGAATTCGGAGCAAAAACGGCCGCTACGCCAAACGGCAGAAAATGCGGAGAGACACTTTCGCAAAACGCTTCGGCAACTTTTGGCTGCGACAAAAAGGGTGCAACCGCCCATCTTTTGTCAATTGCCTCGCTTGACGGCACTGCCGCTCCCGGCGGAATTATTGCCGATATAGACCTTCACTCCTCTGCGGTAGAGGGCGAAAACGGAGTCGCTGCTTTTTATGCTGCCCTTAAGACCTTTTTAGAAAACGGCGGTTTTGGTGTTCACTATAATGTTCTAAACACCGAGGTTTTAAAAGAGGCAAGAAACAATCCCGACGCCTACCCCAATCTTCAGGTACGCCTTTGCGGTTGGAATGTTCTCTTTAATACCTTAAGCGACAAGGAAAAAGACGAATATATTGCGAGGTCAATAAAATGATTGGACTCATTTCGGGTATTAAACGAATGGAAATCCATGACGGCGAGGGAATAAGAACTACCGTCTTCTTTAAAGGTTGTCCCCTTAAATGCATTTGGTGTCATAACCCCGAAAGCATTTCGTTTAAGAAACAAATCGCCTTTTTCGAAAACAAGTGCCTTGGATGCGGTGCGTGCGGAGGGTTGCATACGGGCGAAACCGTTCCGCTTTGCACCGGTGAAGCAATAGTTGTTTTTGGTAAGGAATATACCGCAAAGGAACTTTTAAAAGAGGTTATTATCGACCTGCCGTTTTTTAAAAACAGCGGCGGGGGAGTCACTCTTTCGGGCGGCGAATGTCTTGCTCAAATAGATTTTGCCGTAGAATTTGCTAAACTGTTAAAAGAAAACGGAATTAGCGTGTTTATAGACACCTGCGGTTTTGTACCTTTTAGTTATTTCGAAAGAATAATTCCCTTTACAGATAAATTTCTTTACGATATTAAGGCGATAGACCCATTGCTTCATAAAGAACTGACAGGCCAAGAAAATCAAATTATACTTGAAAACTTTAAAAGGCTTGTTGAGTTAAACTGCAATATTGAAGTGCGATATCCGCTTGTAGTGGGCTATAACGATAACCAGTGTGAAAAAATCGGAAAATTTCTAATCGATTGCGGCTTTAAGGGCAAGGTTAAGATTTTAAAATATCACTCGTTATCGGGTTCTCGCTATAAAGCGTTAAATATGGAAAACACCCTACCCGACACCGAAACTACCGCAGAACACCTTGAAGCAGCAAAACAAACCCTAATTTCGTTTGGATTAAATGCGACAACAGAATAAAATAAAAACTCAAGTTCGAAGAACTTTAGTTTTTTCTTTATTTAATGATTTTAACCTTTGCACCGCCCGCTATTCCTGCGGCGTTGGCGTCGTCGGTATCAATGTGCATTTCCAAACGGAAAGCCTTATTGACTCTGACCTGAACATCATAAAAGGTTGTACGGCGTTCGCCGTTTGCCTCTACGGTTACATAGTCGCCGTCCTTAAGTCCGAAAGCCTTGCCCTCTTCCTCGCTCATATGTATATGGCGGTTAGCAATTATACAACCTTCTTTAAGGGTTACAACCCCTTTTGGTCCTATAATTGTAATTGGAGCAGAACCTTTAATATCGCCCGATTCTCTGACGGGGGGTTTAACCTTAAGGGTAAAAGAGTCGGTACGGGAGATTTCAACCTGTGACGCTGAGCGAACGGGACCGAGAACTCTAACCCCCTCGATTGAACGAAGGGAGGGGCCGATAATGGTCAGTTGCTCTTTACAGGCGTACTGACCGGGCTGTGACAAATCTTTACAAGGGGTAAGTTCATAACCTTTTCCGAAAAGAACTTCAACGTGTTCGGCAGAAAGGTGAATATGTCGGTTCGAAATACCGACGGGAACGGTGTCGGCCTCGGCAGAAGCACCGCACTGAGCCATAACTCTGTTAACAATTTCAGCAACAAGAGCAGAATCGTATGCCATTTATAACTCTCCTTTACTAAATAATGCGGAAACTGTCGGCCATAACACAGCGACGTTGACGGGTGAAACTTCTTGCCGAAGTGATACCTTCTCCCGTAGGTCCTGCGATGGTAAAGGTGGTGTGGCCCTCTCCGCCAAATCCGATTCCCGCATAGGACGGGGCGTTTTTAACAAAAATAGTGGTTTCAACAGCACGGGCAAATCTTGAAAGATTATCAATATTTTTAGAGTGCATGTGTGCGGTGTGGCGGTTTCCGTGTTCTGCCTTAACGGCGAGGTCAATTGCCTGGTCAATATTGTCTACCCTTACGATAGGAAGAATAGGCATCATAAGTTCTTCCTGAACAAAGAGGTGGTCAAAAGAGGTTTCGCAGATTATACAGCGAATTTCCTTTCCAACCTTAACCCCGATTTTCTCAAGAAGCACAGAGGCATCTCTTCCGACACAGTCGCGGTTAACGATTTTACGGGTTTTTCCGCTTTTGTCCTTGACATCAACCAGAACAATTGAAGCAAGGCGGTCTGCCTGAGCCGAGTCGATAAGATATGCACCGTTTTTAACCATTGAGTTAATAAGTTCGTCGGCAATATTCCTAAAAGCAAAAACCTCTTTTTCGGCAATACAGGGGAGGTTGTTGTCAAAGGTGCAACCGTCAATAATGTCTTTTCCTGCTTTCGCAACATCTGCGGTGTCGTCAACGATAACGGGGGGATTACCTGCTCCCGCACCGATAGCCTTTTTACCCGAAGAAAGAACGGCCTTTACAACACCGGGACCACCTGTGCAAACCAAAAGGCGAACAAGCGGATGGGACTGCATAACAGCCGCCGAGTCCAAAGTGGGCTTAACCATTGAGCAAACGAGAACTTCAGGACCGCCTGCCGCTTTCGAGGCACGGTTTACAAGGTCTACCGCATAATTGGAAGTAGAAATAGCGTTAGGATGGGGATTGAAAACAACCCCGTTTCCTGCGGCAATCATACCAATACTGTTACAGATAACCGTTTCGCTCGGATTGGTACTCGGGGTAATTGAACCGACAACTCCGAAAGGAGCCATTTCAATAAGGGTAAGACCGTTATCGCCCGTTTTAGCGTTAGAAACGATGTCTTCGGTACCGGGGGTCTTGTCGGCAACCAGAATGTGTTTAGCGGTTTTGTGGTCAACTCTGCCCATACCGGTCTCGGCAACACCGAGTCTTGCCATAACAGGAGCCTCGGCTCTTGTTAAACGGCGGATTTCGGTTATAATTGCCTCTCTTTGCTCAACCGTCATAGAGCGTACCGCGCGGTAGCCCTCACTCGCAGCGGCAATAGCGTCGTTCATATCCGAGTAAACACCGACAAATTTTCTTGAGCCGTAGTGTGTACTATCCCAGTCGGTAGAGGTACCCGTTTGCATTTTGTTTAAAACCTGACTGACAACTTCGCGAATTTCAGCCTCAGAAATATTTGCCATTTTAATTACTCCTTACAGAATTTTAAAGTATCAAGGGCTATCATATATTCCTCGTTAGTCGGAATAACTAAAGTTTTAACCCTGGCACTATCACTCGAAATGTCTGCCTGACTTCCTCTCGGCATTGTGCGGTTTTTCTCGCTGTCAATAGCAATACCGAAGAAATCAAGGTCACTGCAAACCATACTGCGAAGCATAGCGGAGTTTTCGCCGATACCTGCAGTGAAAACAAGAACGTCGATGCCGTTTAACTCGGCAATATAACTGCCGATATATTTTTTTATGCTGTTAGCAAGCATTTTAACGGCCAACTGTGCTCTGTAATCGCCCTTTTCTGCCGCCTGTTCAACGTTTCTTGAGTCGCTTGAAATTCCGCTTACGCCAAGAAGACCTGATTTGCGGTTGATTAAATCTTCAACCTCGTTTGCAGAAAGATTTTTAGCCTTCATAATATAGGGAATTACCGAGGGGTCGATAGAACCGCTTCGAGTTCCCATAGGAACGCCTTCTTGTGGGGTAAAGCCCATAGATGTGTCTATTGCGATACCCTTGTCGACGGCGGTAATGGACGAACCGTTTCCTAAATGACAGGTAATTATTTTAAGGTCCTTAATATCTTTGCCGAGCATTTCGGCTGCTTTCGCCGAAACATATCTGTGGGAGGTTCCGTGGAAACCGTAACGGCGGATTTTGTTTTCGGTGTAAAGTTCATAAGGGAGAGGATAAATTGTTCTGAAATCCTCAATATACGAATAAAAAGAAGTATCAAAAACGCCAACCTGTATAGTTTTGTCCATTAAGCGTCTACAAGCCTTAATGCCCTTAATCGCGGGTGGTCCGTGAAGCGGATTGATTGGAACAATCGTTTCAAGATAGGCGACCGCCTCGTCGTCAATCAGAGAAGAACATTTATATTTTTCTCCACCGTGAGCAATTCTGTGGCCAACGGCGTTAATTTCGTCTATTGAAGAAACCACACCGTACTCTTCGCTGACAAGAAGTTCAAGCACCAAAGAGAGAGCCTCGTCGTGAGAGGGGAGAGAAACCTCTGCTTCGTAAGTGTCTTTACCCGGACGTTTATGGGTAATAGCGCCGTCTATTCCAATTCTTTCGCAAAGGCCTTTTGCAAGAACCTCTCCGCTATTCATATCAAACAGTTGATATTTTAAAGAAGAACTACCGGCATTGATTACAAGAATTTTCATATTTTTCGCCTCTAATAAATTAGTTCAATATCTTTTTGTTTTAAATGCTCAACCCAGCGGTCATCGGGTCGGGCGTTGGTAACTACGGTATCAATCTCGTTTATGTCGCAAACGCGGACAAAGGAAATTTTATCAAACTTGCTGGAGTCTATCGCAAGAACCTTGCGGTCAGCAGCGGCAAAAATTGCCTGTTTAATCTGGGATTCTTTTTCGTTTGAATCGGTAATTCCCATTTTCAAGTCCAACCCTTTGCAAGAGCAAACCGCAATATCAACATGAAAGCCTCTTATCATACGCTCTGCTGAAGAGCCCACCAAAGACAGACCGCCTTTTTTAAGGGCACCGCCGGTTGAAAGAATGTTCCAATCCTTTTTGTCCGCCATCTCAAGCAGAATTTCAACCGAGTTTGTAATAAGGGTAATGTTTTTTCGGTCTTTAATGCACTTTGTTACATAGGTTGCTGTAGAACTTGCGTCGAGCATAATATAGTCGCCGTCGTGAATGAGTTCTGCAATCTTTTCGGCAACAAGTTGCTTTTCTGCAATATTCGTTCTTTTGCGAACATTAAAGGGTAGGTCGGTATTAAGTTTTTCGTTTGCCACAGCGCCGCCGTAGGTCTTTTTTGCAAGTCCGTCATTGTCGAGTTTCTCAAGGTCGCGGCGTATAGTTTCTTCGGTAACATCGAATTCGCGGCTTAAGTCTGCAACAATAACCTTTCCTTCAGCAGAAAGTTTTGCAAGTATCGCGTTACGTCGTTCAATAGCGAGCATAAATACCCTTTCCTTTTATAAGATTTTCTGCCAGAATTTTTTGTCGGGGCGGGGGATTACGGCACTGTCAAGGAACATTCCGTATTCTCCGGCACCCTGTTTTGCGTGTTTAATAGCGGCCTCAACCGCCGCGACCTCACCGGTTAAAAGAAGATAGGATTTTCCGCACATTCCTCTTGCAAGGCGAAGTTCAATAAGGTCAACAAGCGCTGTTTTCGCCGCAGTATCTGCCGCAACAACGGCAGCCGCCGCCGAAAAGGTTTCAAGAACCCCTAAAGCATTTGGCGAATCAATTTCAGCCGAGCCGAAAAGGGCGGAAAAAATAGAATCGTGAGGGTTTCCAAGCACAAAACGGTCTATAAGTTGTTCGGCTTCTTGCTGAGCCGCGGCTTCAACCGCAGCCTTTACCGCGCTTAACTCTCCGCTTATCAGAGCAAGAAATTTACCGGGACAAACGGTGTCGGCTTGAAGCAGTTCAACCTCGGCGGTTTTCACCATACAGTCTGCCGCTTTCATACCGGATGAAACGGTTTTAAATTCTACCATACCAATGGCTTTTTTCATTACTTATCCATCCTATACAGAAATAATGATTTTACTAGTTAGTACTTCGGTAACAGTTGCGTCTACAGGCGAGTGAATCGCAACGCTTAAGGCGTTTTCGGCTGCCGTCGCAATTACCTGACCCGCCTTAACCTTATCTCCCTTTTTAACAATAGCAACAGCGGGTGCTCCGATGTGTTGTGCAAGGGAAATGGTAAGTTTTTTGAATTTAAGGGGCTCTTCATTTATAGGAGCCGTTTTGTTATAAGGGTCAAGGCCTAAACGTGAGCGCAAACGGGACAGAGGTATCATACGCATATCTCTTGACGGTTCAACAGGTCGCTGTTTAGCGTTTGTCGGGGCTTTAAGACCCTTTTTCTGCAAACTGCTTTTGGTCGCCGCAAGTAACGCCCTGGGGGAAAGGCTCTGGGTGCAGGAGTAGGCTTCACAAAGACCGCAACCCGAACAGAACATAGCGTTTAAATAGGGGCTTGTATCGGACGTGACTCCGTTTGCTGCGGCGAGCATAAATGCGCTCGGGTCAATGGGGTGACCAAGAAGATTTCTCGGGCAAAGCGATGTACAATAATTACACTGACAGCAAGAGGACATCGCTCTTTTCAGGTTAAAGGAGGTTTTGGTAAGTTTCCTTTGAATAAGGGGAAGTGTTTTAGGAAGAACCAAAACCGCATTACTTGTTCTCGTAACCGTATCAGAGGGGCTTCCAAGGCGTCCCATCATAGGTCCGCCAAGCAAATACGCGGGGTCAGAGGTGGTAACTCCGCCTGCCGCCTCAACAAGTTCTTTTACGGTTATTCCAATCGGGGCGTAAAGGGTAACGGGGTTTTTAACCTCTCCGGCAATCGTTATATATTTATGGGTAACGGGGCTGCCGCAGATTGCTCTATAGATGTTATATACGGTTTCAACATTAAGTACAACAACGCCGACCGAAATCGGAATGTTTCCCGGGGGAACAACCTTTTTTGTTGCCTCATAGGTAAGAACAACTTCGTCGCCTGCGGGATAAATTTCGGGCAGAGTACATATTTTCATATTATCAAAAGACTGTATCTCTTCCTTAACGGCTTCAACGGTTTTTCTATATGAACCTTTAATGCCGATATAGACGGTAGATACGTCCAGTATTTTCGAAATTTCGTAAAGAGTGCTTAAAATTTCGTGGGTATACATTTCAAGCACCTGGCGGTGTAAACGCAAAAGCGGTTCACATTCTGCACAGTTGAGAATGAGGGTGTCGGCACGGTTATCAAGTTTCGCATAGGTAGGGAAACCTGCACCGCCTGCGCCGACAACACCGTTTTCACGCAATAATTCTTTTAAACTATCAATATTCATGAATGATTCACTCCGGCAAGACCGGTTCCGTTATCTACAATACCAACAATAGCGGCGTCTACGGGCGACTGAGCCATATTACAGCCAATTCGGGCAGCACTGCCAAGAGCAACTAGCACGATTTCGCCGACACCTGCGCCGACATTATCAACGGCGACAATCTTTTTATCGGGATTTCCAAGTTCAGCAAGGGGTTCAACAACCATAAACTTGCTTCCAACAAGGTTTTCGTTTTTTCGTGTTGAAACAATGCTTCCAACAACTTTTCCAACAAGCATTTTTTTCACCTGTTCTTTCGTAATTGTAAAAGAAATAGGGCCCACTGAGGGGGCGGTCAGGCCCCCTCAATATGTTGAAGATTTTTTCTGCTCTTATTTTATAGAAGGCAGAATTTTTTCTACATCGTTGTGGGGGCGGGGAATTACGTGGGTAGCAACGAGTTCGCCTAAACGGGAAGCCGAATTAGAACCTGCTTCAACAGCAGATTTAACTGCTCCAACGTCACCGCGAACCATAACGGTTACAAGGCCGGAACCGATTTTCTCGGTACCAACGAGTTGAACGTTTGCAGCCTTTACCATTGCGTCGGCTGCCTCAATAGCAGCAACAAGACCTCTGGTTTCTACCATTCCTAATGCTTCAAGTGCCATCTTTTTTACCTCCTTTTTAGGTGTTGCTTTAACAGCCTCTTCGGCTGGGTTAGCTGTTGTTTGTGTGGTTTTCTTTTCTGCCATTTGGGTTTCCTCCATTATTTACGAATACGGGAAGCGCTAATTTCAAGCAGACGCCTGGTTTCTTCGTGGGGACTTGCAATAACGGCGTGGGCAACGGGTTTTTTAAGCCCTGAAGCCACAGCGTTTTCAACGGCGGCGGTAACGGCTGAAACATCGCCCTGTACTATCACCGTAACAAGTCTTCCTCCGAGTTTGCGTTCCCAGGTCACAAATTCCACATCAGCGGATTTGCACATAATATCCAAACAGTCTACGGCGGCGGTTACTCCCGACACCTCGATTAGTCCAAGCGACTTCATTTTGGGATACTCCTAAAAACTAAAATTTGGGAAGAATCTTCTCCACATCTTCGTGGGGGCGGGGAATTACGTGGGTAGCAACAAGTTCGCCAAGGCTTGAAGCGGTAGCAGCGCCTGCTTCAACGGCAGCCTTAACTGCTCCAACGTCTCCGCGTACCATAACAGATACAAGACCTGAACCGATTTTTTCGGTTCCGATAAGAACTACTTCGGCAGCCTTTACCATAGAGTCGGCGGCTTCAATAGCGGCGGTAAGACCGCGGGTTTCAATCATTCCAAGTGCTTCTTTAGACATTAGATTTTCCTCCTGAAAAATTAATTTTTATCAAATGCGTTTAGTTTTAGCATCGGCTCGGTATCGGGCTCGGTGCGGGTTAAAATGTGAGATGTAACAACCCCTGAAACACCGTTTGCAGCCTGGACTGCGGCCTGGACTGCAGCCTCTACGTCGGTTACACTTCCTCGAAACTTGATTGCCACAATAAGCGGAACTTCAAGTCCGTCGGGGTTTCCGGGTTTGTTTTTATCAAAGGTTTCAACCGTTACATTTGCCGCTTTGCAACCTGCGTCACAGGCAACAAAGGCAGCAACAAGGCCGTAAACCTCTACGATTCCGGTAGCGTTTCTCATGGTCTGTCACTCCCGAATCATTTATTTACAATAGCGATTTTCAAACCTTCCATTTTAAGGTTGGTCTGAAGAGCCTCGTTTATCTGCTCAAGGGGATACTTATGTGTGATAAGTTTCTCAATCGGAAGGCCGATGCCCTTTGCTCTTTTAAGGAAATCAAAGGTTGTTGCGTAGTCACGAAGGGTGTAAACCCAAGAACCGACCGTTGTGATTTCTTTAGCGCAGATATCGAAGTGGGGGTTGATTGTGGCGTCGCCGCCGTTAATAAAGAAACCGAGTTCGCAAAGTCCGCCGCCGTTGCGGATGAACTTATAAATGTTGCTGTGGGCAACGGGAGAACCGGTACACTGGAAAGCAAAGTCGGCTTCGTATCCGCCGAAAGCGTCTTTAACCGCACCGGCTAAAGCCTCAATGCCTTTATGTTCTTTAAAGTTTACGGTGTGGTCAGCGCCCATCTGTTTAGCAAAGTCAAGACGTTTTGCCTCGCCGTCTACCGCAACGATGTTCTCAATTCCCATAGTGCGAAGAATTGCAATACAAATAAGTCCGATAGGACCGCAACCCTGAACAACAACTCGGCTGTTAAATCTTAAAATTCCGGTTGTTTTTGCTCTTTCAACCGCGTGAATAAGAACGGCGCAGGGCTCAATTAAAATTCTTGAGTCAAGGTCAAGGTCGCTAACATTAAATACGGTAGAACCGCCTCTGACTAAAATGTAATCACTGAACCAACCGTTAAGATGAATGTCGTCGTCGGGAAGAAGTCCGTAAACATCGGCGCCGCCGACATTCTGCTTATTAAGGTCGAACATTGTAATATCGGGGTTATCCTTAAAAATCATACAGGTTACAACCTTGTCGCCAACCTTTAAGGGTTTGCCCGCACTGTCTTTTTTAACGTTTTTGCCCATCTTGACGATTTCGCCCGTACCCTCGTGGCCGAGTGCAACGGGAATAAGACCAAAGGGGTCACGCTTAAACTCGTGAGCGTCGGTGCCGCAAACGCCGCAGCCCTCAACCTTTACGAGTATATCGTCATCGCCGACAGCGGGCATAGGAAATTCCTTAATTTCGAACTTCTCAAGTCCGGTCAGCATAGCAACATGGGCAGTAGAGGGGATATTACCGCCGTTTGCAGCGGGTGAGGGGGAAGAACCCTTCATCTCGCCCAGCACCTGACGGACAATGGCCTCAATATTAGAAGAATTGATATCCATTTTATCTTCTGCCTTTCTCAAATATTTCTTTTCCGTATGCCGCAAGTTCAGCGTCCTGCTTTTCTGTGCCTCCGCTAACCCCGAGTCCGCCGACAATTTTGCCAAGCGAGTTTTTAAGGGGCTGGCCTCCGCCGAAAATTGCAATTTTACCGCCGTTTGTAAACTGTATTCCGTAAAGAGAACCGCCCGGCTGAGCCAAAGGCTTTAAATCAGCGGTTGACATTTTAAGGGATACTACGGTAAAGGCTTTTGAAACTGCGACATCGTAACTTGCGATGTATGCGTCGTCCATACATTCAACAAGAATGGGGTTGGCTGTGCGGTTAGAAATTGCAACCACCGCTTTAACCCCCATTTGTTCTGCCCGTTTTCGCACCTGCTCACTAAGTGTACGGGCTTCATCTAAGGTTATTTCGGCAAGTTCTGCCTTAATTTCACGGGCGACTGTGTCGGCAATTTGTTTTACCGCTTTTTCGTCCATGGTTCCACCTGATTATTTACCGAGTTGAGCCAATACCTGACGGGTAATTTCAGCAACAAGGTCGTTGTTTCCGGTGCCGTGTTGGCAGTTTCCTGCACAGCCGTGGCAACTGGGTTTACCGTCTTGAGCATTGGGGCAGAGGTTTGCGGGGTGTTTACCCTTCATACCAAACTGACGGCGGATTTCATAAAGACGCTGAACCTGTGCTTCAGAAAGTTCCTTGGGTCCGCCAAGTTGTTTGGAAATGTAAAGTAAACGAGCGTAAAACTCTACAGACTCCATTTTATGATAAGCGTTGAGCAGGTTATCGGAATAGGAAAGAGCGCCGTGATTTTCAAGAAGAACTGCGTCAAAGGACTGCAGATATTTGGAAACGGCGTCGGGGATTTCTTCGGTAGAGGGGGTGCCGTATTCAGCAATCGGAACACAACCAAGAGCAATTACAGCCTCGGGCATAATGGGCTGGGTAAGAGGAATACCTGCAATAGCAAAACCGGTTGCATAAAGAGGATGAGCGTGAACAACCGCACCAACGTCGGGACGCTCCTTATAAACACGCATGTGCATCTTGATTTCGGAAGAGGGTTTGAAGTTTCCGTTAGCCTGAATTACCTTTCCGTCCTTGTCTACTTTACAGATATACTCGGGGGTCATAAAGCCCTTGCTGACACCGGTGGGGGTGCAGAGGAACTCGTTGTCGTTTAACTTAACCGAGATGTTTCCGTCGTTGGAAGCAACCATGCCTTTGTCATAGATACGCTTACCAATTTCGCAAATCTGTTTCTTAATTTCAAATTCGTTTGCCATTGTGGATTCTCCTTTTGTTTTTGTTTTTTTTGTTTTATTTGGATTATGGCTTGATTTTACCATAAAAAAGGAACAAAGTCAACATAAAAATCTGTTGTTTTCTTTACTTTTCTGTTTTTTCGTTGGTTTTGTGTTGTTTTAGGTGATTTAGCACATCATCTACGCCTTCGCCCGTAATCGAATTAACGAAAAACACCTTTTTACAGCCCGAAAGTTTAAGCCAGTTTTCTGCTCTTTTCGGGTTGGCTTTATCGGTTTTTGTAACGATACCTATTACCTCTCGGTTTACAAGACAGGTAATACACGGGGGAAAGAGAGAGTAATCGTCATCTGCCGCAATTAGCAGAGCGACTACATCTGCCTCGTATGAATAAAGTGCAAGGGCAGAGGCTAAATCGTGATTTTCGGCATATTCTCCGGGGGAGTCTATAAGAAAATCGTCAAAGACCATTCCCTGAGTTTTTTTATAGTGGGGAATTTCTCCTCTGAGCGCTTGGGTCAGGGTCGTTTTTCCACACCCGCTTCTGCCTACAAGTAACAGTTTTCTCATGTTCTTGTCAGTTCGCAAACATCAAAACCGAGTTTCTCTTTGGCATATTCGTTAACGGCAATAAGGGCGGTTTCAACCTCGGAAACGGTGCCCGTTACAATAACCGTACCGCTAAACCTATCAACAAAGCCGAGGGTAACGCCCGACGCCTTCATTGCGATATCCCCCGCAATAATTGCGGTTTCGCTCGGAGAAAGGGTAAGAATTCCTATTGCTCCGCTATGTTCTTCGTCGGGGTCTAAACCCAGTTTGTAATAAAGAATGTTGTCGGGGTTGGCAATTATGTGGGACAAGGTTATCTGTTTACCGGGAACTATTTCCTGAATAATCCTCGCCTTGTCAAAAGAGCCTATGTAATTTTCGGAGTTCATTTTTAACCTCCTAAATGGGTAATAAGTCGGTGCTTTTCGCAGACCGCTTTAAGTTCTTGCATCTGCTCTGCCGTGGGCGGTTGAACTTCCCCCATAAGATAGGGTCGGCCCAGTCCCTCGTATTTTCCCTGCCCCATTCGGTGATAGGGCAGAAGATGAATTTCGTTTACCCCCTCAAGCGAGGAGGCGAAAGAGGCAATAGCGTCTATCTCCTCTTTTGTATCGTTAAATCCCGGAATAACGGGAACGCGAATAATAAGTTTCTTCGCCTTTTTTGCAATTAGTCGGGCGTTCTCAAGAATTTTCTCGTTCGGCCTTGTGGTAAACTCCTCGTGCTTTTTGCTGTTGATATGTTTAATATCCATAAGGAAGACATCGACCAAAGGAATAAACCGCTCAACAACCGAAGCCTCGGCAAAACCCGTTGTTTCAATTGCGGTGTTTATTCCGCTTTCTTTACAGGCAAGAAGCAGAGCGGTCGCAAAATCGGGTTGCCAAAGACATTCTCCGCCCGAAAGGGTAACTCCGCCGGAACTTCGGCGGTAATAGGGGCGGTCACGCAGAACCTCGTTTAACACTTCACCCACCGTTACATCTTTGCCTACGGTTTTCAGTTTGCCTTTTTCGTTCATCTGCTGAATTTCATAGGTTTGCGATTCGGGGTTGCAACACCATTTGCACCTTAAAGGACACCCTTTAAGGAAAACTATGGTACGAACCCCCGGTCCGTCGTGAGTGGAGAAACGCTGAACATCAAAAATTCTGCCGCTGACCGATAGAATGTTTTGGTCCATCTAGAAATCCCCCTGCTCAGTGCGGTTGATAATATCGTCTTGAAGCGAACGGGAAAGGGTTGTAAAGAGAGCGCTGTAACCCGCAACACGAACCACCAGAGATTTATACTTTTCGGGGTTTTTCTGTGCGTCACGAAGGGTTTCTCGGCTGACTACATTAAACTGCATGTGGCTTCCCTTTTGGTCAAAGTAACCTCTGACCAAAGCGACGAAACTTTCAAGTCCGCTTGCCCCCGCAAGTGCGCTCGGGTGGAACTTCATATTAAACAGGGTTCCGTTGGAAGCAATATAGTGGTCAAGTTTTGAAACCGAGTTAGCCGCGGCGGTAGGCCCTTTAATATCTCTTCCTGCTGCGGGAGAAACGCCGTCTGCAACGGGGGTGTGGGCAAGTCTGCCGTCGGGGGTTGCCCCCGTTTGTGCTCCAAGGGGAACGTTAGCCGAAACGGGATAAAGCCCCGCCTGATACTGTCCGCCTCGTGGGTTTTTATAGTTTAGAAGAGGTCTTGTGTATGTATAGGCGACATCTCTTGCGAAACTGTCGACCTCGGGAATGTCGTTGCCGAATTT
>JAZSLH010000077.1:0-1531 GCA_045535275.1 Acutalibacteraceae bacterium | reverse complement strand
AAAATAACCAAAACCGGCAATTTTGACCCCGCCGCCGCAACGCTTTTAAACGAGCGCCAACGGGATTTGGCTCAAAAAGCCTATAACGCAATCAGTGAGGCAGAGGGGCTTTTAAATTCCGGCTTTACTATTGACGCGGTTGGCGTTTGCGTGGACGAGGCTCTCTCTCTGCTTTATACCTTTGACGGAAAAAGGGTAACAAACGAAGTGGCAGACGAGGTGTTCCGCCGTTTTTGTGTTGGAAAATAAGGAAAGGAAAGAAAAGTTGAACTACTTTGCTGGAGAATTTGATGTTGCCGTTATTGGTGCGGGTCATGCGGGAATAGAAGCCGCGCTCTGCGCCGCAAGACTTTCTCAGAAAACGGTAATGTTTTGTATAAATTTAGACTCGGTCGGTAATATGCCCTGTAACCCCTCAATAGGAGGAACGGCAAAGGGTCACCTTGTTCGTGAAATCGACGCTTTAGGGGGCGAAATGGGTGTCGCCGCCGACAAAACCACCCTTCAAAGCCGAATGCTCAATTTGGGCAAAGGCCCTGCGGTTCATTCTTTAAGGGCTCAAATTGACCGAAAGGCTTATACCGCCCTTATGAAGCACACGGTAGAACTTCAGGAAAATTTAATTTTAAAACAAGCCGAAGTTGTTGACCTTTTTAAAGACGAAAAAGGTTGGCACTGTGTTACAAAACTCGGTGCAGAATATATCTGTAAAACCGTAATTTTAGCAACCGGAACCTTTCTTGCGGGTAAAATTTTCGTTGGCGAAGTTAACTATTCGGGCGGTCCCGACGGGCTTTTTGCCGCCGAGGGTCTCTCCGACGCCCTTAAAAAACTTGATATTCCGCTTCGCCGTTTTAAAACGGGGACCCCTGCCAGAGTGCTTCGTTCTTCAATAGATTTTTCAAAACTTGAGGTGCAGCAGGGCGACGAGCAAATTATCCCCTTTTCCTATAAAACCGAAAAGGCCCCCGAAAACAGCGTTGTTTGTCATATAAGTTATACCAACGACCAAACCAAACAGGTAATTTTAGATAATATTCACCGTTCTCCGCTTTATTCGGGAGTAATCGAGGGGGTAGGTCCTCGTTATTGCCCCTCTATTGAGGATAAAATTATGCGGTTTGCCGACAAAAAACGGCACCAACTCTTTATTGAGCCTTGCGGAGCAGATACCGAGGAAATGTATCTTCAGGGAATGTCTTCTTCTTTGCCCGAAGAGGTTCAAATAGAGATTTATCATTCGATAAAGGGCCTTGAAAATGTTCAGATTATGCGAAACGCATACGCCATAGAGTACGACTGTGTTGACCCCCTCGCCCTTACCGCCTCCCTTGAATTTAAGGAGCATAGCGGACTTTTTGGTGCGGGTCAGTTTAACGGTTCTTCGGGCTATGAAGAGGCGGCGGCACAGGGTCTTGTTGCGGGAATAAATGCCGCAAGAAAGAATATGGGCAAAGAACCGCTTGTGCTTTCCCGTTCTTCTTCCTATATAGGCACACTTATAGATGACCTTGTTACCAAAGGTTGTGCC
>JAZSLH010000160.1:0-3550 GCA_045535275.1 Acutalibacteraceae bacterium | reverse complement strand
CAGATAAAATTCTTGAGGCTTGGAGAGGTTATACCGACGAAGAGGCCTTTGTTTTTGCCGAAACCGACGGCGAACCTCATAATACCATTAAAGTCGGAGGCCAAGCGGTCTTAGGAAGACAAGTGTTAACTACAACTCCTTGGCTCACAGAACGACATGGCTACGATCCGACTTCAGATAAAATTCTTGAGGCTTGGAGAGGTTATACCGACGAAGAGGCCTTTGTTTTTGCCGAAACCGACGGCGAACCTCATAATACCATTACCCCGATTGCAAGAAAGAATGGCGAGAACTTTGAACTCGACCTTATTCTTCGAAATAATATTACAACCGGTGAGCATCCTATGGGAGTTTATCATCCCCACGCAGAACTCCACCACATAAAGAAAGAGAACATAGGGCTTATTGAGGTTATGGGTCTGGCAGTTCTCCCCGCCCGACTTAAAGCCGAACTTTCCGCTTTAAGCAAGGCCATAATAAACGGCGAAGACCTAACTGAGAACAACCTTACCGCATCTCACGCAGACTGGGTAGAGAGTTTTAAGGACAACTACACCATTACCGCCGATAATGTTGACGACATTCTAAAGGCTGAGGTTGGAAAAGTGTTTGCAACCGTTTTAGAGCATGCCGGCGTTTATAAAAGAAACGAAGAGGGTCAAAAAGCCTTTATTCGTTTTATAAACAGTGTAAAATAATATGTCACAGTTTTTAAATAATTTTTACACCGTTTTTATTCAGATTATTATTCTGTTTTTGCTTATAGGCTTTGGTTTTGCAGGAAACAAAACCAAACTCATAAATACAAACGGCTCAAAGGTTCTTAGTGACATCGTAATGTGCTTTGTAACCCCCTGTCTTATAATCAACTCGTTTAATATTCCTTTTGAAAAAGACGCACTTGAAGGGCTCCTTATTTGTGCCGCCGCTTTTCTTGGGATAATGGTTTTTTCGATTCTTGTTGTCCATCTTATTTTCAGGGGCAAGAACGAGGAGAAAAAACGAGTTCTTAGGTTTGCGGTTGTTTTCTCTAATGTCGGATATATGGGAATTCCACTTCAAGAGGCAATTCTCGGCGAAACGGGAGTTTTTTACGGGTCGGTCTGTGTTGGAATATTTAATGTTGTTCTTTGGACCTACGGAATAATTTGCTCAAGCGGGAGCCTTCGCTCAATGTCGGTTAAAAAATTGATTTTTAACCCGGGTATTATCGGCGTTACTCTTGGACTTTTAGTTTTCTTCCTCACGGCAAATTTACCCGAGCCTATTGATAAAACGCTCGGATTTATGGCGGGACTTAACACCCCGCTTGCTATGATGGTAATCGGTTTTAACCTTGCCGACAACAACCTTTTAGAGCCTTTAAAACAGCCCGTAACCTACCTTGTTTCATTCCTTAGATTGTTGGCTGTTCCGCTTGTTTCTCTATTAGTTTTGGTGCTTATTGGCGTTAGAGGCGACATTTTGATTTCTCTTATTGTTGCGGCAAGTGCTCCTGTTGCCGCCGTTACAACCGTTTTTGCGGTTAAGTATGAAAACGATGTTAAAACCTCGGTAAATTTAGTTGCCCTTACAACTATTCTTTCCTCCCTAACGATGCCCTTTGTTGTAGCCCTTGCACAGATGTTTCAGTAAATAAAAAAACACCGTTGTCAAAGACAACGGTGTTTTAATTTTAAAACTTAAATTATTTAAGTTCAACGGTAGCGCCAACCTCGGTGAGTTTAGCCTTCATTGCTTCAGCGTCGTCCTTAGACACTGCTTCTTTGAGGGTCTTGGGAGCGCCGTCTACGAGAGCCTTAGCCTCAGCAAGACCGAGACCGGTGATTTCGCGAACTGCTTTGATAACCTTAATCTTCTCTGCGCCTGCATTAGCAAGAACAACGTCGAATTCGGTTTTCTCTTCGGCTGCTGCTGCGCCGCCTGCTGCGGGTGCTGCTACTGCAACTGCAGCGGCTGCAGATACGCCAAATTCCTCTTCTACTGCTTTAACGAGCTCAGAAAGCTCAAGAACGGTAAGAACTTTAAGTTCTTCAATAATAGCGGTTACTTTTTCAGATGCCATTTTTATTTCCTCCAATAAATTTTATAGTATTTTTTAATTATTCAGCGGCGGTTTCGCCTTCACCGTTTTTGTCAACGATGGCCTGTACGGCACGAGCGAAAGATGCCATAGGTGCCTGGAAAGCACCAAGTACGGTTGCGAGAAGAACGTCTCTTGTGGGAAGTTTTGCGAGGTCGCTGATAGTTTCAACAGAAACTACTTTACCCTCAAGGTAGCCGCCCTTAATTTTGAAGTTGTCGTGCGAGTCAGCAAATTTTCCTAAAATTCTTGCTGCTGCGGTGTGGTCTTCTTTAGAGATTGCAAGAGCCGTAGTTCCTTCAAGAACTTCATTAAGACCCTCAAGGTCGCCTCCTGCGACAGCACGTCTGATTATAGAGTTTTTAATAACGCTATATTCAACACCTGCTTGACGGAGTTCTCTACGAAGAACGGTGTCGTCTGCTACGGTGATACCGGAATAGTCAACGAGGACACCGGCAACCGAGTCAGAAATTTTAGCAGAAAGGTCAGCAACGGCTGCCTGTTTTGCTTCGAGAACTTTTGCGTTAGGCATTAAAGTTTTCACCTCCGAAATTAGTGAATTAAAAAACCTGTCCTCCAAAGACGGTGAGGACAGGCAGAATAATACTTTATAAAAAAAGTTATTCGCATTACCTCGGTAGGCGGTAAACCTTATCGCAAAAGCGACCTACTGTCTTTGGATGCTTAATGATGATAACATAAGTTTATTATGTTGTCAAGAGTTAAAATCAAATCAAATAAAATTAAATTGATTTAATTTTTATTTTTAGAGAATTTTGTGTTTAGACAAGGAGTAACGCGTAGGATAGCATTAAAATGCATCCAAGCGTTAACGACGCAGTATAAACCAAAATTATCAAAAATTAGTTTGCGTATTTGTTGGTAGCGACTTTAATTCCAGGTCCCATAGTAGTAGCAACGGTGCAGGACTTGATGTACTGACCCTTTGCTGCAGCAGGTTTAGCCTTTGCGATTGCGGTCATAAGAGTATCGATATTTTCTTCGAGTTTCTCTTTGCCGAAAGAGGCTTTACCTACGGGGCAGTGTATAATGTTGGTTTTGTCAAGACGGTACTCTATTTTACCTGCTTTTGCTTCGGTTACAGCCTTAGCAACATCAGGGGTAACGGTACCTGCCTTTGGGGTAGGCATAAGACCACGGGGGCCAAGAACCTTACCAAGACGACCAACCATACCCATCATGTCGGGGGTTGCGATTACTACGTCGAAATCAAGCCAACCTTCGTTCTGGATTTTAGCAACGAGTTCTTCTGCTCCTGCGAAATCAGAACCTGCGTCAAGGGCTTCTTTAACCTTGTCGCCTTTAGCAAGAACGAGAGTTCTTACCTTTTTACCAGTTCCGTTGGGGAGAACTACAGCACCGCGAACCTGTTGGTCAGCGTGACGGGAGTCTACACCCAAGCGAACGTGAATTTCTACAGTTTCGTCGAACTTTGCGGTAGCG
>JAZSLH010000052.1:0-9250 GCA_045535275.1 Acutalibacteraceae bacterium | reverse complement strand
ACTTGTCTTCCTAAGACCGCTTGGCCTCCGACTTATCAGATATATGCAAACCCCGTTAAAATTGAAAATGAAATTAGCGGTATCGTTATTATTATTCTTGACATAACCGAAAAAGAAAAGCGTGAAGAAATGCGCAGAGAGTTTACCTCTAACGTTTCTCACGAACTTAAAACTCCGCTAACCACAATACTTGGGATTTCGGAACTTTTTGTAAACGGAATTGTAGCCGAGAAAGACATCAAAAAATTTGCGCAGGATATTTACGACGAATCTAAACGGCTTTTAGAACTGATTAACGACATTATTAAACTTTCCCGTCTTGACGAAGCCGCTTTACCTGAACTTCACGACAGGGTAGATATTTCAGAAATTGCAAAAGAGGTTAAAAATCGCCTTGCTCTGCCTGCGGCGGAAAAGGATGTAGAAGTTATTGTTGACGCAAGCAAAGCGGTTATTACGGGCAGTAAACCAATCCTTACCGAAATGATTTATAATCTGACCGATAACGCCATAAAATATAATAAGGAAGGCGGAAGCGTAAAGATTTGTGTAACCGACGAGGGAGAATCTTTTCTTTTATCGGTTTCGGACACAGGTATCGGTATACCGCCCGAACATATCGACCGTATTTTTGAGCGTTTTTACAGGGTGGATAAAAGTCATTCCAAAGCGGTGGGCGGAACTGGGCTTGGCCTTTCAATTGTAAAGCACGCTGCAGAATTCCACTCGGCTTCTCTTTCGGTAAAGAGCACCGAAAATGTTGGCACCGAAATTACCGTACGCTTTGATAAAAACTAATAAAAGGGAGATATGTTTTTCACATATCTCCTTTTTTATTTAACCAAAACTTAACAAAACTCCCCTTTAAAAATAAATCTCATGATGATAAAATAAACTTGTTAAAAATAAAGAGAGGTGCTTTATGGAAAAATTTTTAGCCGATGCCGGAAAAATATTTTCGGCAATGGATATTTTAGGTCTTTTTTTAGGTCTTGCTCTTTTCCTTTTCGGAATGCAACTTATGGGCAACGCCCTTGAGAAAAAGGCGGGCAGTGGACTTAAAAACATACTCGAAAAAATGACCAGCAACCCTTTTAAAGGCTTTATTCTTGGTATGATTGTTACCTGTGTAATTCAGTCTTCTTCCGCAACAACGGTTATGGTTGTCGGTTTTGTTAACTCGGGAATTATGAAACTTCGCCAAGCCATTTCAATTATTATGGGCGCTAATATCGGTACAACCATTACCGCTTGGATTTTAAGTCTTTCGGGAATTGAGGGCGGAACCTGGTATACCGACCTGTTTAAACCTTCAACCTTTGTTCCCGTTCTTGCACTTATCGGTGTAATATTCTTCGTTTTCATTAAGGACCACAAAAAGAAGGATATCGGTATGATTCTTTTAGGGTTCGCAACCCTTATGACCGGAATGGACGCTATGTCGGGTGCGGTTTCTGCCCTTAAAGGTGTGCCCGAATTTGCAAACCTTTTAACACTATTTAACAATCCCATATTTGGCGTTCTTGCAGGTGCTGTTCTTACCGCAATTATCCAGTCCTCTTCGGCTTCTGTCGGTATTTTACAGGCACTTGCTTCTACGGGTGCGGTTACCTTTGGTTCGGCGGTTCCTATTATTATGGGACAAAACATCGGTACCTGCGCTACCGCGCTTATCTCCTGTATCGGAGCAAACAAGAACGCAAAACGTACCGCTATTGTCCACCTTTACTTTAATGTTATAGGAACGGTTGTACTGCTTGGTGCATTCACTATTTTAAAATACACTTGCGGTCTTACCTGGCTTGACGGTGCTCCGATTAACGAAACTTGGATTGCCGTAGTTCATACCGCATTTAATATAATTGCAACTGTTATCTGGTTTCCCTTTATTCGTTTGCTTGAAAAACTTGCTTGTATTACCGTTCGCGACACCGAGGAAAAAGAGCACTACGAAATGTTGGACGAGCGTCTTTTTGCTACTCCCTCGGTTGCTGTTGACCGTTGTAATCAGGTTGCTTCAAAAATGGCTTCTATCTCGGTCGACACCCTGCGTAACTCTTTGTCCTTACTTTCTAACTTTAATTCTGAAACCTTTGATGCAGTTATCCAGGGCGAAGAAAAGGCCGATAAGTACGAGGACAGGCTTGGCTCTTACCTTGTCAGAGTTTCCTCGCTTGAACTTTCCGACGCCGACAGTGCACAGTGCACCAAACTGCTTCACCTAATTAGTGATTTCGAGCGTATTTCAGACCATTCGGTAAACATTCTGCAATCTGCAGAAGAGATAAACTCCAAAAAACTTGAGTTCTCGGGAGAGGCTAAAGGCGAACTTACGGTTATGATAAACGCGGTATTAGAAATTATTGACCTTGCTTACGATTCATTTATTAACGGAAATCTTGACAGTGCTGTTCAGGTAGAGCCTCTTGAAGAAGTTGTAGACAGCCTTAAAGACAAGATTAAAAGCAATCACATTGCACGGCTTCAAAAGGGCGAGTGCACCATTGAACTCGGGTTTGTTCTTACCGACCTTCTTACTAACCTTGAAAGAGTATCTGACCACTGTTCAAATATTGCGGGCTTAATGCTTGAAATGTCACACAACAATATGGCAATTCACAAATATTTAAAAAGCGTTAAAGACGGCGATAAACAAGAATATACCCATTACCACGATTACTTCCGTATGAAATACGATATTGAAAAAATATAAGAAAAACCCCGGTTAAACCGGGGTTTTAATTTTATATTTCTTTTCTCCAGACCATTTTATTGACAATTCCAACATAAGACTGAATGAGTTTAGCAACGGTTGTTGAAACATTCTCTCCTACATAGTCGGGAACGGGGGTTCCAAAGTCGCCGTTTTGGTTCATAGCGACCGCCGTTTCTACTGCTCCTACCAGACCGTTTTCATCAATTCCCGCGATTATAAAGCAAGCCTTGTCAAGCGCTTCGGGGCGTTCGGTAGAGGTTCTGATGCAAATGGCGGGGAAAGGACTTCCGATAGAGGTAAAGTAGGAACTTTCTTCGGGGAGAGTACCACTATCCGAAATAACCGCAAAGGCGTTCATTTGTAAACAGTTGTAATCGTGGAAACCGAGGGGTTCGTGCTGAATTACGAGGGGGTTTAATTTAAAACCGCTTTGTTCGAGTTTCTTTTTACTTCTTGGGTGGCAAGAATAAAGAATTGGCATTTGATATTTTTCGGCAATAGTATTTATTGCACTAAATAACGAAATAAAATTCTTCTCGGTATCGATATTTTCTTCTCTATGAGCCGAAAGAAGAATATATTTACCCTTAATAAGTCCTAATTTTTCGTGAATATTTGAAGCCTTGATTTTTTCGAGATTAGCCGATAACACCTCCGCCATTGGAGAGCCGGTTACATAAACCCGTTCTTTAGGCAGACCGCATTCGTGTAGATATTTTCTGGCGTGTTCGCTATATGCTAAATTTACGTCGGATATAATATCTACAATTCGGCGGTTGGTTTCTTCGGGAAGACATTCATCTTTACAGCGGTTTCCTGCTTCCATATGGAAAATTGGAATATGAAGTCTTTTTGCCGCCATTGCCGAAAGACAAGAGATTGTGTCGCTGAGAATAAGCAGGGCGTCGGGCTTAAGTTCAACCATTAGTTTATAAGATTTTGCGATTATGTTTCCAATTGTTTCGCCAAGGTCGGAGCCAACCGCATTTAGATAGTGGTCGGGAGCACGAAGACCTAAATCATCAAAAAAGATTTGGTTTAAAGTATAGTCATAATTCTGTCCGGTATGAACAAGAATTTGGTCGAAATACATATCGTTCTTCTTTATAACGGCAGCAAGGCGGATAATTTCGGGGCGGGTTCCCACAATTGTCATAAGTTTAATTTTACTCATATTACACCTCTAAAAAGAAAGTATCGGGATGTTTTATATCAAACTGTTCGTTTGCCCACATAAGAGTGACAAGGTCTTCGGTATCGGAAAGATTGATAATGTTATGGGTATAACCGGGAAGCATATGAACCGCCTCGATTTTTTCCCCGCTAACATAAAACTCCAAAACATCATCTGAACCAATTTTTCGTTGCTGAATAAGGCCTTTACCCGAAACAACGATGAAAAATTCCCATTTTGTGTTATGCCAATGCTGACCTTTTGTAATACCGGGTTTTGAGATATTTACCGAGAACTGTCCGCATTTTTCGGTTTTTAAAAGTTCGGTAAAAGAACCTCTTGGGTCAACATTCATTTTAAGGGGGAAAGACACCTTTTCTTTGGGCAAATAAGAAAGATAGGTTGAATATAGTTTTTTAGCAAAAGAATTTTTGGGAATTTCGGGCATTATAAGGGTTTCGGGCTGTAATTTGAATTTATATAGCAAATCAACTATTTCGCCGAGAGTTATCTTGTGAGATATAGGGGCGGCACAGAACTTACCAACGCTTAAAAGTACGGTATTTATTCCGTCATAACCACAGTGATGTTCCTTACCCTCAAGGGCATCGAGCATTTCGCACACAAGGTCATCTATATAAAGAAGTTCAAGTTCTACATTTGGGTCATTTACAGTTATAGGAAGGTCGTTTGCAATATTATTACAAAAGGTAGCAACAGCACTGTTATAGTTCGGGCGACACCATTTTCCAAAAAGGTTGGGGAAACGGTAGATGAGCACTTTTGCACCTGTTTCTTCGCTATACTTAAAGAAAAGTTCCTCCCCTGCCCTTTTACTTTTTCCGTACTCACCGTCGGCGTACCGACCCTCTAGGGTAGCCTGAATAGAAGAAGAAAGCATTACGGGGCAGGTGTTATTATATTTTTTCAAAAGATTTAAAAGTTTCTCCCCAAAACCGAAGTTGCCCTGCATAAACTCAGCGGTATCTTTCGGGCGGTTTACCCCCGCAAGATTAAAAACGAAGTCTGCCTTTTTGCAAGCGTTTTCCAAAACCTCGTCGCTTGTATCAATATCATAAAGATAGAGTTCGTCTACTTTAATTTCAGGACGGGTTTTGTCTTTACCGTCTTTAATATTTTTAAGGGCTTCGGTTAAATTTTTGCCAACAAATCCTGCGGCTCCTGTAATGAGGATATTCATACTGTTTACTCCTGAAAAATATTATTTAAAATCAAGGCCAACCTTTTTCAGTTCATTTTCCATACTGATAACCTGTTTACTGCTTGACTGCTTAACTGCTTGAAGGCTTCGGCCGACTCGGCGGGGATGGAAAATAACCTGCACAATTCTTAAAAGCCAACAAAAAGGCAAAAGAATCGGTGCTTTTTCTAGTACACTATATCGTTTACATAAACTTTTTCTAGGGGGGAAAAGCATTTTTCTAATAACCGAAAGTCTTCCGATTATAGAGCCTACTTTATGACCTCCTGCCGACCTTATGGCATAAGCGTTTTTGCGGTTTTCTTTCTTTCCATAGACACCGCTGTCGATAAGATTATTTATTATAAGTTCAGATGTTTCACTGCTTTGGGCAGAGTTTTCAAAGAAAGTCTCCAATGCCTTTTGAACATTGAAAAAGAAAACGTCAAGCCTTATCTTTTTAAGTTCGGCTACTATATAATCAATATCAAGGTCGTTTTTTGAAAGCAGAAGCCAAAGGTCTATAAAGTGTTTAATACCAATTCCGCCGTCTCGGTAGTGCTTGGCAAAATGAGTAAAGGTAAATATAAACTCATCATTTTGTTTTAGCCGATATCTGTATGGCGAAACTTCGGCCGCTTTGCTCCAAGCGTCAGAAAAATACTCATAATAATAGGTATTATAAGACGGCATAAGGAATTTATGAAGTTCTATTGTATCCGACGCCCTTTTCCAGACGATTTCGTGGTTGCTTTCATAGGCGAGAGTAAAACCTAAAGACTGCAGTACGGCACTGACCTTATCATACTGTTCGGTTTTGATAAGGATATCGGTATCACTCATAACTCTGAGTTCGGGCTTTGGATAAAGTTCTTTAAGCAGACTACCCTTTAGGGGCATATAATCTATCCCGGCTTCTTCAAAAGCAGAAAAAACGGTTTTTGAAACGACCTGCTGATGTTCGTGGATAACCGTTTCGGTTAAAGCACAGGAAAAGAGTTGTTTCATTTGAGGCTCGTCGCTCTTAAATCCTGCCGCAAGAAGACCGTAAAGCATTATAGAACATATCTGATGACGTTGAGCAAAACTTATTGCCGTTTCAAGATTAAAATCGCTTGGAAGGGTAATGCTGCCGCCCTGTATTCCGCCTTTAATAACGCTAATAAGGGCTTGTTTTTTACTATTTAGCATTCTTAAAACTTTCCAACTCGTTTCTTATATATTCAAGAGATAATAGTTTTTCTTTAACTTGCTGAACATTTAAAAGTTCGGTATTAGAAGAGTTAAATTCCTTGAGGGTAGCACGCTCGGTATCGCCCTCTTTAAAGTATTTATCATAGTTAAGGCCACGCTTGTCCGAAGGAACGCGGTAAAAGTCGCCCATATCGATAGCGTTTGCACATTCTTCGTTGGTAAGAAGAGTTTCGTACATTTTTTCGCCGTGACGAATACCGATAATTTTAATTTCGGTTTCGGGCGCAAAGAGTTCGGCAACCGCTTTTGCTAAAACTTCGATAGTACATGCGGGGGCTTTTTGAACTAAAATATCACCCGAAGTTCCGTTTTCGAAAGCGAAAAGAACTAGGTCTACCGCTTCGTCAAGGCTCATTACAAAACGAGTCATAGAAGGTTCGGTAATAGTAATAGGTTTTCCCGAACGAATCTGGTCTATCCAAAGGGGAACAACGCTACCGCGAGAGCAAAGAACATTACCATAACGAGTGCAACAGATTTTAGTTTTATCGGGAGAAACGGTACGAGATTTTGCTACAACAACCTTTTCCATCATAGCCTTAGAAGTTCCCATAGCGTTTACGGGGTAGGCAGCCTTATCGGTTGAAAGGCAGATTACGGTTTTAACCCCTTCTTCGATAGCGGCGGTAAGCACATTATCGGTTCCAAGCACATTAGTTTTAACCGCTTCTACCGGGAAGAATTCGCAAGAAGGAACCTGTTTTAAAGCGGCGGCGTGGAATATATAATCTACACCGTGCATTGCATTTTTAACCGAGGCTAAATCTCTTACATCGCCGATATAAAAGGATATTTTATCAGCCACTTCGGGCATTTTTGCCTGAAATTCGTGACGCATATCGTCCTGCTTTTTTTCATCCCTTGAGAATACGCGAATTTCACCGATATCGGTATTAAGGAAACGGTTTAAAACCACATTACCAAATGAACCGGTACCGCCGGTAATGAGTAGAGTTTTTCCTTTGAATAAAGACATTTTTACTTCTCCTTTTTAATTCCTTTAAAAATTATCGCTTCTAACATTAGAATGGCGTTTGGTCTTAAATCTTTAATAAAGAACGGTAATACAAAACCAGTTAAAATCTGTGCTGCCAAAGAGGCTAACGCAGCGCCGCTTGCGCCCAAAATAGGAATAAGTATAAAGTTTAAAATAACATTTCCAACGGCCGCGGTAGCGTAAATTTTTATTAAGTGCTTTTGAACATTTTTGCTTACAATCCAAGCGTTGCGGGCAACGCCTAAATAAGAAAAGGCGGTGTACCAACTGACTATTCTAAGGGGCACAGCCGACGGCATATACGCCTCTCCGTAAAGAATGAATATAACAAGTTCTGCAAATATATTAAACAATATCGCCACCGCCATAGAAACATAAAAGACAATGGCATATAACTGACGATTTTTTCTATTGAATTCTTTCTCATTTCCCGCCTTATGCGCCTCCATAATACTTGGATAAAGCGAGTCAATTATGGCGCCGAGAATAAAGCACCACATATTATTTACAGCCGTCGCCGTTGAATAATAACCCGTTTCGGTGACATCTAACATCTGTTTAAGCATTAGTTTGTCGGTTTGTCCGTAAATTGCAACCATTAATCCCGACAGAATAAAATGTTTGCTCCGCGAAAGAAGCTGTTTGCTGTAGTCCCAAGAAAAACTTAAAGAAGGTCCTTTGTTTTTCCTGTAAAATATAAACAGAAAAAGAGCCAGACAGATATAATCTACAGAAGTTGCCAAAGCAAACCAAGCAACATGTTGACCGGTTATCATTAAAATGACTCTGTATGCGGCGGTCACTACATAAGCAATAAAAACAGCTATAACAGTAAATTTTGACTCAAGATGCCTTTGAAACCAATATCTGAAAGCGTCAAAAACATGGAAAATTAGCCCTAGGCTGCAAAGAGCCACAACAAGTATTGTAGTAGGTTCGTCTCGGTCGATAATACAAACTACCGAAACGATGGTAATTGCCGAAAGAAAACTGGCTATACCACGAAGTACTATTGCAGTTCCAATAACCTTTCCCTCTTCTTCCGGGTTATCAACCAGTTCTTTTACCATTAAAGAATTGATACCCAGCGTACAAAATGCAGAGAAGAAGGCGATGAAAGAAAGTCCATAATTGATAAGTCCATAATTAGATGGACCTAAATATCGGGCAGTGAGCAGACCAACCACAAGAGAAATAACCATTTGGACAATTTTTTCACCTATTATCCAACCGGCATTCTTGGCGGTTCTGTTTTTCAAAATACTATGTAAATTCATACTAAATCCTTGCATTTCCTCGTGATGTTCTTTTCATGTTGCTACATTTACATAAATTTGTACCAGCAAACATTAAAACCATCCATCCTTTAAAATTTCCGCCTTGCTACAGACTCCGTCACTATAAAGCGATTTAGTGTCTTGTCCTTTAAGAATTGCCTGCGCTAAAGCGTAAAAACGCTTGGCAGCGTTTTCGGGATTCCACTGGATAAGGCAGGTGCTATAGGCAGCAAGACCCAGTTCTTTTGTTTTTGCAGGGTTATCCAGTAAATATTTAACCTTTTTATAAAGGTCATTTGCATTACCGTCTTTATAGATAAGTCCGTTTTCACTATGCTTTATCATAAAAGGAACAGAACCGATTATATGACTTGCTACTACGGCGCAACCGCTGTTCATAGATTCATTAAGTACCGCTCCCCAGCCTTCGTGACGGTCGGAGGTGAAAAGAAAAATTTGCGCCCTTTCCATATACTCACGAACCTTTTCGGGCGACATTGAACCGTGAAGTTTGACACAGTCATTAAGTTCGTTTTCGGCAACAGTTTTACGGATTTTATCCTCTAATACGCCGTTGCCTATTATATCAAGGGTGAAATTATAACCCTCTTCTTTAAGGCGTTTTGCAACG